>JAPKMV010000006.1 GCA_026645635.1 Caldilineaceae bacterium | reverse complement strand
CTTCTCCGCGCTGCGCCGCTACGGTGCGCGGGCGCCCCGCGGCACGGCCGTGGGGCTGCGCTTCGACGCCGGCGTAACCGCCAGCTACGGCCACCATCCTAAGATGGTCTACGGCAAATCCAAGTTCGGCTTCGAGGTGGAAGAGTGCGCAGCCGCAATCAGCGCCGCCACAGCCGCCGGGCTGATCGTGGATTCCGTGGCCATGCACATCGGTTGGGGGCTACCCCAGGAAAGCGCCGACCTGGTGGACTGGGCCTTCACCCGCCTGGCAGAGGTGGCGCGGCAGGCGCCCGACCTGGCGAGCGTCAACATCGGCGGGGGGCTGGGCGGGCGCTACCTGGCCGCAGACCGCCCGCTGAGCCTGGCTACCTGGGGCGAATGCATCGCCCGGCGCCTGGCGCCGCTGGACGTGACCGTGGTCTGCGAGCCGGGCACCTGGGTGGTGGCGCCGGCCGGCGTGCTCATCGTCGAAGTCAACACGGTGGAGGAGCGGCGCCACATTCACTGGATCGGCGTGGACGCCGGCTACGCCATCAACCCGCTGCCGGCAATGTACGAGATTCCCCTGGAAATTCTGCCGCTCTGCCGCCCGCTGGCGCCCGCGACGGTGACCTGCCATGTCGCCGGCCACATCAACGAGGGGCTGGATGTCTGGGCGAAGGCGCGGCTGCTGCCGCCGGTGTGCGAGGGGGATCTGCTTGCGCTCTTCCCCGCCGGCGCGTACGGCGCGAGCATGGCCAGTGACCACTGTATGCGCGGCGAGTTCGGCGAAGTGGCCGTGGGATAGTACAATGCAGCCAACATAACAGCGCAAACGAGAGGTTACGATGACATTACTATTTCTGACAGGCCAGTTTCTGGCCGGTTTTGTGTTGCTGGTGGCCGGTGCGGAGTTCCTGGTGCGCGGCGCCAGCCGCATTGCGGCCAAGTTGCGCATCCCCGCCGCAGTGATCGGCCTGACCGTGGTCGCGTTCGGCACCAGCCTGCCGGAGCTGGTGGTGAGCCTCACCGCCAGCCTGAGCGGCGAAGGCAACGACATCGCCATCGGCAACATCGTGGGCAGCAACATCGCCAACCTGGGGCTGATCCTGGGGCTATGCGGCCTGATCGCCACGCTGGCGGTCAAGGCCAGCTTCACCCAGCGGGAGATTCCGCTGCTTATCGGCGTCTCGGTCATCTTCACGATCATGGCCATGTACGACGGCAGCATCGGGCGCATCGACGGGCTGCTTCTCGTCGCCGGGCTGGTCGTCTTCGAGGGCTTCAGCTTCCGCGCCGCGACCCGGGAGCGCGAATTCGGCGAAGAGTTGGTCGAGGCGGTGGAGGCGGCCGAGAACATCGACGACCGCATCGCCACACCCAGCCAGCAGCCCTGGTTCGATGTGCTGCTGATCATCCTCGGCATCGTCGGGCTGGTGGTGGGCGCCGACTGGCTGGTGGACGCGGCGACGGCCATCGCACGGTTGTTGAATGTGCCTGAGCTGATCATTGGGCTGACGCTGGTGGCTGTGGGCACGAGCCTGCCGGAGGTGGCGACCTCGCTGGTGGCGGTGGTGCGGAAAAACGGCGACATCGCCATCGCCAACGTTCTGGGCAGCAACCTGTTCAACATCCTCGGCATCGCCGGCATCACTGCGGTGGTCAGCCCCATTGCCGTGCCGTCGTCCATGCTCATGAGCAGTTTCCTGCCGATGCTCGGCTTCACAGTGCTGGTGGCAGTGCTCGCCTGGCCCAAGCCCAACGACATCAAACGCTGGGAAGCCGGGCTGCTGCTTGCGCTCTACCTGGCCTACACGGTCTGGCTGGTGTTCTTCAGCGCAAGCTGAAGTCATGGACGATAGAAAAGAGGGGTTTTGCGAGCGCTGCTCCGCTGTGGAAAGGGCCGGACAAGTATCCGCAGATTGCGCAGATTTTCGCAGATGGCAGACATCACATCTGCGTCATCTGCGTAATCTGCGGATTGTGTTTGCGTCGTTGCGAAAACTCCCGATTTCTATGATTCTCAAAGAATTCGAGAAAGGCGGAACGCATCACTTGGAGAATCTGGATGTAGTGCCGTAGGAAACACTGTTTTTCACTATACGAATCGGCAAATTTCGCATAGATTCAGTTTGACATCAGACGCGGTCGCGCCGCACGGCTATAGCCAGCGCCCGCCTGCACTAATCCGTATTGACGTTCTGCGCGTATTTTGCTAACTTTGTTGCAACATAATCGCGCGTAGAGGGGACGTACAGGCCGGAAGGACTAGGGCCGTGCGTCCCATCCGTTCATTTGACCCAGGAAGACCGTCATGCGAGATCGCTTGTTACCATTCACCCACCGTCGGCTGCATGTCCTGCTAACCGTGCTCGCCGCGCTCTGTCTGTGGTGCATGACAGCCCAGCCCGCCAACGCACAGGGCAGCACCTATGTCGTGAAGCCAGGCGACACGCTGGCAGCCATTGCCGCGCGCCACGGCACCGATGTGACCACATTGCTGCGGCTCAACAACCTGAACGACGCCAATCTGATTCGCAGCGGACAGTCGCTGCTCCTGCCGCTCAACGCGCTGCGCACCGAAGCGCCGCTCTTCCATGACGCTTCGGTGGCGCTGCTGCCCAACGAACATGCCACCCGCGTCTATGCGGTGCAGGCGGGCGACACGCTCTCTTCGGTCGCCGCCCGGTTCCACACCACGCCGGCGCGCATCGCCGAACTCAACCGCCGGGCGCCAACGACAGCGCTGCGCGCAGGCGAGCCGTTGCGCGTGCCGGTCGTCAGCCGGGTGGAGTTCACCGCCGATCGCAGCGCCAGCATCCCCACGCCGGGCAGCTACTCCGTGCACATTGTGCAGCCGGGCGAGAGCCTGGCGGGCATCGCCGCGGCCTACGACACCACACTGCGCCAGATCATGGAGGCCAACGACATCGCCAGCACGGCGGTCAAGCAGGGGATGCGGGTGTTGGTGCCGCCCACCAGCTATGCGGAGATCTTCGGCGACGTGGCGATGGGGCCGGATGGTTACCCGCTCTACCCCGCCGCGCCGACCCAAGAGAAATGGATTTCCGTGGATCTTAGCCACCAGCGCGCCTACGCCTGGGAAGGCAACAAGTTGATCAAACGCTTTGCAATTTCATCGGGCAAGGCCAAAACGCCTACCGTCACCGGCGTCTTCCGCCTGTGGGCGAAGGTCTCGTCGCAGACGATGTCGGGCGGCAGCTACGCCACCGGCGACTACTATAACCTGCCCAACGTACAGTGGGTGCAGTATTTCTACCGGGACTATGCGCTCCACGGCGCCTACTGGCACAACAAGTTTGGCACGCCGACCAGCCACGGTTGCGTCAACCTGACCAACGCCGACGCCAAATGGCTATACGAATGGACGGCGCCCCACATCGAGGAGCACGGCTGGCATGTCCTCGACGACAGCATGGAGCCGGGCACGCTGGTCATCGTACATCGCTAAGAAATTGTTTGCAGAGATCCCTTTGACGCAGAGACGCAGAGACGCGGAGTCGCAGAGGTTCGCAGAGAAAAAACTCGGTGCGATTCTGTGGCAGTTTCTCTGCATCTCCGCGTTGAAGTGGGGACTGTACAAACAGACTCTTAGCGTCTTGGCGTCTTTGCGTGAGCGTCCTACACGGCTGAGCGCACTAAATCATCCGCCCGTAGGAGAAGACCAGGCGCATGCCCGCGGCCTGCACCGCCTGTTGCACTTCGGGGCGCGCACGATAGCAGAAGCAGACTGGAAAGACCTCGCCCGGAAGATTGCTGCGCGCTTTTGCCACCTTGCGGGTGAAACGCTCAACTTCTTTCGTCGTCAAGTTGAACTTGACTTCGCCGACGATCCAGATCGTGGTATCAGGCCGGGCGGGGTCTTGCGCCTGGCCGAAAAGGTCGATCTCCTGACCGGCGCCATTCCACTGCAGCCAAGTGCGGGCAAGGGGTTGCACCTGCCAGCCCAACTCGCGCCCCAGGACGTCATGCACGACGATATAGGCAACATCTTCCAGGTCACCGCCCAAACGGTCGCTGAGGCCGCCGACCTGTTGGCTCAACTTCTGCATTGACCGATCCAGGTGCTGCACAGTCTCCTCGGTGCGCTGTTGGGCAGCAGCCAGTTCCTCGACGCGCAGTTCAGTGCGCTGCTGTGCGGCAGCCAGTTCCTCGACGCGCAGTTCAGTGCGGTGCTGTGCAGCAGCCAGTTCCTCGACACTCAGTTCGGTGCGGTGCTGGGCAGCAGCCAGTTCCTCGACACGCAGTTCAGTGCGTTTTTGCGCAGCGGCGAGATCGCGCACAATCTCCTTCAACTCGTTGAAGTCGCTGGTGTGAACCAGGTCGCGATAGGAGGAGTGGACAACATCGGTTAGCACAGTTGCCTGTGGTTCGCTGAACACTTGGGTCAATCTAGCTTTCATCTCTTTCGGGGCAAGCATGAGACGATTCCTTTCCGATCCAAAACCAAACGATTCTTCCTGTGCGGCAGTATATCACCATGAGTTCGGCATGTAAATGCATCTGGACTGGGTCGGCCGGACGCCGACGGTCACCCCACCAGCCCGGCCCGCGCCCTCATCGCCCCGTCAAAATCGCCGATGAACCGCCACCAGTTGGTCAGCGGCCAGCCGCGATAGGTGATGCCGTTGCCCGCGCCGGGCAGATTCTGCATCCAGTAGATGAACCACCGCAGGCTGTCGCCCTGCCAGCGGTCACAGTTGATGCGCACTTTTTCGCCCCCACCGTCGGGCCGCCAATCTTCGATGTCAGTCTGGATATAGGCCGGGTTGCGCCAGTCGTAGTCGCGCACGCCGTTGGGCGGGAAGTGCGCCCAGCCGCAGCGACCTTCACCCGGCTTGCCCACGAACTTGTTCCAGAAGAGGTCGGGATCGAGGTGGCGCAGTACCGCCTCGATCTGATGCATGTGATCCTCAACGGCTTCCGACGGCCCGCGCTGATAGTTGTAGTGATAAACCGTGTAGGTGTGCTCAAAGACCGGCAGGTCGTGAGGGTCGCGGTCGCTGTTGCTGATGTCGCCCCACGGCCCGGCCATATTCGACTCCCACAGGTCGACTTTGCCGCCGTGATAGCCCCACAGCCAGATTTCCTTGACGCCATGCACTTCCACCCAGCGCCGGGCGTCGATGCGCGCCATGATCGCGTTGTAGTCGGTCATCGGCGCGCGGTGGCCGGGCTTGGGCCAGGTGGGCAGCGGCTCCAGGAACTCGATCGACTCGACAATCGTGTAGCACAGGCTGGGCGGCGCCGCGGGATCCTTGTAACCGTGATACGCGCTACCGCGCGTCAGTGCGTCGATCACCTGTTCGGTGGTGCGCTGCGTGTGCGCGCGGATCGCCTCCAGCGGCGCGTCCACGTCGCCAGTGACGCGGCGGTCGATGCGGCCCTCGCGCAGGGGGAAATAGTGGACGAGCAGCACCGGAATGTCGAAGGGCGGGGCGCCGCCGGCCGCGCTGATCGTGGTGCGCACAGTGGGCGCTGGTGTCGATGTGACCGGCGGATCCGCCTGCGCGCCACCTAACCATCGTTGCAGCCATCTCCACATAGTTGCTCCCCAAAGTGACTATTCACGATGTCACGAATTGCACGAATCTGGACAAATTCACACGAGTGATTCGTCGCCATTTGTCAGCATTCGTGCAATTCGTGACCAAAAACTGGTCCGGCGGCTGAATCGTCACTCAAAAACAAAAGGGCAGGCAACAAAGGTTGCCCACCCCAAGAACCACAATCTCTAATCTCCTAATCTCTCAATCTCTATGCTGGTGGAGAGATTAGGAGATTAGGAGATTGCGCTACTTTGCCAATGCGTAGTTCGCGGCCACGGCGTCCCAGTCCACCACGTTCCACCAGGCGTCCAGGTAATCGGGCCGGCGGTTCTGGTAGTTCAGGTAGTAGGCGTGCTCCCAGACATCCACGCCCAGGATCGGCGTGTCGCCCTGCATGAGTGGGCTGTCCTGATTGGGCAGGCTGTAGGCGTCGATGCTGCCATCGGGCTTGACGACCAACCACGCCCAGCCGCTGCCAAAGCGACCGACGCCCAGCGCCTTGAACTTGGCCTTGAACTCGTCGAAGCTCCCCCACTTGGCATTGATCGCGTCGGCCAGCGCGCCGCTGGGCGCGCCGCCCTTGCCCGGCGCCATGATGGTCCAGAACAGGCTGTGGTTGGCATGGCCGCCGCCGTTGTTGCGCACGGCCGTGCGGATGTTCTCCGGCACCTGCTCGATCTTGCGGCAGATGTCCTCGATGCTCATGTTTTCCCATTCGGTCCCCGCCACCGCGTTGTTCAGGTTGGTGACGTAGGCGTTGTGGTGCTTGCCATGATGAATCTGCATGGTCAATGTGTCGATGTGCGGTTCCAGCGCGTCGTGCGCGTAGGGCAAAGCCGGTAAAGTGAAAGCCATTGTATCCTCCTCAAGTGTCCAATGATCTTCTGCGAATAGAACTACACTGCAATATAGCCTGAGTTACCCAACAACTTCCGTGCCCAACTATACAAAGTGGGCAAATCGGGTCACGGGCGCGTGGCGCGCAGCTTCACAAAGACGAGGCGCGTGCGCAGCAACTCCACCTCCCAGCCCGCAGACCGCAGCAGATCCAGCGTCGGGCGATCCAGGTGACAGTTGTGGGCGACGCGGCTCCACGCCGGCGTCACCGCGCTGAAGATCGCTGCCAGCCAGTCCGACTGTGGCCGGACATGCTCCACCATGTGCAGCACACCGCCCGGCTTGAGCACGCGCCCGATCTCCGCCAACGCCTCCTGCGGCTCGCGCACGGAGCAGAAGACCAGGCTCGACACGACATGGTCGAACATGGCGTCGTCGAAGGGCAGCGCCTCGGCCGCGGCGGTGCGCACCTGCACCGGCACCGCAGCGCGTGCGCCCACCCGTTCCGCCGCAGCCGCCCGCTCCGGATCCGGCTCGATGGCCCACACCTGCTCCGCACGGCGATAGTAGGGCAGATTGGCGCCGCCGCCCACGCCCACCTCCAGCACCACGCCGGTCAAATCCTGCACCAACCGCCTGCGCCAGTTCACCTCTTCACCTCACCGTCTGCCCATTACCCCGTCACTGTAATCAGCGCGATCTGCGGCGCCGCGCCAAAGCGCAGCGGAATCCCCTCACCCACCCCGCGCGTGATGTAGACATGGGTGCGCCCGCGCTGGAAATAGCCCGACACCTCCGCCCGCGGGAGATGCTCGGTCTGCGTGTGCGCCGGCCCCCACAACGGCAGGCGAATCTGCCCGCCGTGGGTGTGCCCAGAGAGCACCACGTCCACACGGTCGATCTGCGGGCTGACCAGGATATCGGGGTTGTGGCTGAGCAGCACCACCGGCGCGCCCGCCGGCACGTCACGCAAACTGTCACCCAGGTGCGGACGACCCTCGGTCACATCGTCGACGCCGGCCAGGAAGATATCCAACCCTTCCTGCGGCCGTTGCAGCCGCACGGCACGGTTGTGAAGCAGCGCCATGCCGTGGTCACGCAGCGCCGCTTCGAGGCGAGCGGCATCGTTGACGCCGGTGCGTCGCCCATCCAGCGGCATGTTGCGCACATAGCGCACGTAGCGCGGCCAGCGAGTCGCGGCCATCAAGCTGCGCATCAGGGGATTCGCCTGTGCGCTGCGCGCCGCGTCGCGCTGGCGGAAGGTGCGCCACATGCGCGGCAGCGCCTCGGCCATGTTGTAATGGCGATAGTCGTGGTTGCCCAGCACCCCATAGCTGCCCAACCGCGGCTGCGGCAGCAGGTCAAGCAGCGCGCAGACGTTGTCGAGGCCGTGGTCGAAGTGTAGGAAATCGCCGGTGTGCACCAGCAGGTCGTACTCCAGGTCATGCACCAGACGGCGCATGCGGTCGATCTTGGTCTGTTCGCGCCAGGCGCGTCCCTGAAAGTGGGTATCGGAGATGTGGAGAATGCGCAGTCCCTGCGCCGGCAGCCGGTCCGCCGCGTGGGGCAGCCGGATGGTCAGCCGTTCAAGGCGGACCGCCATCGGCTCGACCAGCAGCGCGTACCCCAGCGTGGCCGCACCTGCGCCCACCGTCAGGCCACTCAGCGCCAGCCCAGCGCGCCAGTTCCATCGTGGCCGCGCGGCGACCTTGGTCTGTTCTTGTGTGATGCGTTCGCTTATCATCCCCTGAGTGTACAGAGAATCGGCGCAACCCCGAAATCTGATGTACTGATTGTGACACGCCCCCTCCCGCGCAGCCTTGACAATCACTGGAGCAATAGAGGACAATGGAAGCGATAAAAAACCTTCTGATCATTGCTGCGAAAGGATTAATGCCAAATGACAGCACAAACGAAAACAATTCCAGAATTTGAAAAACCTTTGGATAACGAGTTTGAACGGCTTGCGGCCAACACCATTCGCATGCTGGCCGCCGACGGCGTGCAGGCGGCCAACTCCGGCCACCCTGGCATGCCGATGGGCATGGCCGTCGCCGCGCTGACGCTCTGGACGCGCTTTATGCGCTACAACCCGGCGAACCCGGCCTGGCTCAACCGCGACCGCTTCGTCCTGAGCGCGGGCCACGGTTCCATGCTGCTCTATGCCATGCTGCACCTCACCGGCTACGACCTGCCGCTGGAGCAACTGCGCAGCTTCCGTCAGTGGGGCAGCAAGACGCCGGGCCACCCTGAATTCGGCCACACCGCCGGCGTGGAGACCACCACCGGCCCGCTGGGCGCCGGCTTCTCCAACGGCGTGGGCATGGCCCTGGCCGAGCGCTGGCTGGCGGCGCGCTTCAACCGCCCCGGCTTCGACGTGGTCGATCACTACACCTACGCCATCGTCTCCGACGGCGACCTGATGGAAGGCGTGGCCAGCGAAGCTGCCAGCCTGGCCGGCCATCTGCAATTGGGCAAGATCATCTACCTCTATGACGACAACCACATCACCATCGACGGCAAGACCGACGTCTCCTACACCGAGGACTGGGCCGGCCGCTTCACCGCCTACGGCTGGCACGTGCAGCAGGGGATCGACGCCAACGACAGCCCGGCGCTGGCCCAGGCCATCGCCGCCGCCCAGGCCGACCCGCGGCCCAGCATCATCGGCTGCCGCAGCATCATCGGCTACGGCAGCCCCAACCGCGCCGGCACCTCCAAGGTGCACGGCGAGGCGCTGGGCGCCGACGAACTCAAGGCCACCAAGGAGAACCTGGGCTGGCCCCAGGAGCCGACCTTCTACATCCCGGACGACGTGGCCGCCTATTTCGCGCAGGCGCGCAGCCGCGGCGCCGCGCTGGAAACCGCCTACGCCGCCCTGTTCGCCGAATACGCCGCCGCCTATCCCACCGAGGCCGCCGAACTCAAGCGCATGATGGCGGGCGAACTGCCGGCCGGCTGGGAAGCGGCGCTGCCGGTCTTCCCCGCGGGCAAGGGCGACGCCACGCGCAACTCCAGCGGCAAGGTGCTCAACGCGCTGGCC
This sequence comes from Caldilineaceae bacterium, assembly GCA_026645635.1. Classification (GTDB taxonomy): domain Bacteria; phylum Chloroflexota; class Anaerolineae; order Caldilineales; family Caldilineaceae; genus Fredericiella. Next base: position 8,908 of record JAPKMV010000006.1, on the reverse strand, counting down.
GCGGTCATCCCGAACCTGATCGGCGGCAGCGCCGACCTGGCCGGCAGCAACAAGACCGACATCAACGGCAAGCCCTTCATCAAGGCCGGCGACTTTGCCGGGCCGAACATCCACTTCGGCGTGCGCGAGCACGGCATGGGCGGCATCCTCAACGGCATGGTCTACCACGGCGGGGTGATTCCCTACGGCGGCACCTTCCTGGTCTTCAGCGACTACATGCGTGGCAGCATTCGCCTGGCCGCGCTTTCCGGCCTGCGCGTGGTCTACATCTTCACCCACGACAGCATCGGCCTGGGCGAAGACGGCCCCACGCACCAGCCCATTGAGCACCTGGCCGCGCTGCGCGCCATGCCCAACCTCACCGTCATGCGCCCCGCCGACGCCAACGAGGTCAGCGAAGCATGGAAGGCGGCGCTGCTCAACGCGCATGGCCCGACGGTGCTGGCGCTCACCCGCCAGAACCTGCCCACCTACGACCGCAGCGCGCCGGGCATGGGCGCAGCCGACGGGGTGCAGAAGGGCGGCTACGTCCTCTTCGAGCGCGCCGACAACGGCCTGCAGGTCGTGCTGATCGGCACGGGCAGCGAGGTGGACATCGCTTACCAGGCCGCGCTCAAGCTGGCGGAGGCGGGCATCGGCGTGCGCGTGGTGAGCCTGCCTTCCTGGGAACTGTTCGAGCAGCAGGACGCAGCCTATCGCGCCAGCGTGCTGCCGCCCGGCGTGCCCAAGGTCTCCATCGAGGCCGGCACGACCTTCGGCTGGTCGCGCTGGGTAGGCAACGACCCGCGCCAGGGCATCGCCATCGGCATCGACCACTTCGGCGCCAGCGCGCCCTTCCAGCGGCTCTATCAGGAATTCGGCCTGACGCCGGACCATGTGGTGGCCGCGGCGAGGAAACTGCTCTAATCTCCAATCTCTAATCTCTGCGATTGAGAGATTAAGAGATTAGAGATTAGGAGATTGGAGATTGTCTGCGAGGTGAACATGCTCACGACTGTCAGGAATCTCATCCGCCGCACGCGGCAGCATCATGCGATTGAGCACGCCACGCTGCATGTGCTGGCGGCGCGCTTCCCCCACCGGCGCATGGCTGGTTACAGCGATCCGGGCGGCTTCACCATCTTCGGCGACCTGCCGCTGGAGACGGTGCGCCGCGGGGTGAGCGATGCGCTGCTGCAACTGCAGAGCGGGCAGGCGGAACTGGCCATTCACCCCAACTGCGGCACGAACCTGGCAGTCACCGCGCTGCTGGCGACCACTGCGGCCATCGTGGGCGGTGGGCGCAGCCGCGATCCGCTGGCGCGCTTTGCCGGCGGGCTGGCGCTGGTCATGCCGGCCCTGGTCGTGGCGCAGCCGTTGGGCCTGCGCGTGCAGCGCTACACCACCCTGGCCGCGGTCAGCGACTGTTGGATCAAGGATATCCGCCCGCTCAGCGGCGGCTTCGTCAAGGCCGTGCGCGTGGAGTTTGCGTAGAAAGATGGGACACAGAGGACGCAGAGAATACACGGAGGGCGCGGAGAGAGCACGGAGAAACTGGTCGTGACGACAGATGATTTGACGCAGAGGCGCAGAGATGCAGAGACACGCAGAGAAATGCATGCAGATAGGGCCGTGCTTCTCCTCTGCGCACCTCTGCCACTCTGCGCCTCTGCGTCAAAAGGACTTCTCTTGCAGTCTCTCTTTCTCTGTGCTCTCCGTGTCCCCTCCGTGCCCTCTGTGTAGTACTTTTCCCAGTAGCTCATGGTCCTACTACTGCTGAACGCTGACGAATACCTGGCCGCCGAACGGCTGGCCGCGGCAAAGGCCGCGCTGGGCGACCCGGAGATGGCCAGCCTCAACACGGCGGAGCTGACCGGCGGGCAGACATCCGCGGCAGCCATCCTCGGCGAGGCGCTGCTGATGCCCTTCCTGGCGGACAAGCGGCTCGTCATCGTGCGCGGCTACCTGGATCACCTGGACAAGCGCATGAGCCAGAGCAAGTCCGCTGAAAGCGCGGCTTACAGCGAAGCGGCCGACCTGCTGACGCGCCTGGGCGACGTGCCCGACACCTGCGACCTGATCTTCGTGGACAATGCGGTGGATAAGCGCCGCGGGCTGTGGAAGGGCTTCACCGCGGGCGCGGACAGCCAGGCGCGCAAGGTCCCGGGGCTGGAGGCGCTGATCAAGGCTGGCGTGATCCAGAGCGAGGAACTGGCCACACCCGACCCCAAGCGCACACTGCCGGGCTGGATTCAGCAGCGCGCCCGCGCCCGCAAGATCGCTATCGGCGGCGATGCCGTCGCCGTGCTGGTCGACTTTGTCGGGCCGAACCTGCGCCAGTTGGACAACGAGTTGGAGAAGCTCTCGCTCTACGCGCTGGGCCGCCCCATCACCGCGCAGGACGTGCGCGCCATGGTTAGCGACGCCAGCGAAGAGTTGATCTGGAATCTCACCGACGGGCTGGGGCAGCGCAACCCGCGCATGGCCATGCGTGCGCTCCGCGAACTGCGGCGCAACGAGGAAAGCCCCATCGGCCTGCTGGCGGCGATTGCCCGCCAGTATCGCCTGCTGATCCTGGTCAAGACGGCGCTGCAGAGCGACAACGACGAGAACGCCATCGCCAAACGGCTGGGCGAGAACCCTTACCCCGTGCGCAAGGCGATGCAGCTTGCCCCGCGCTACACCTTCGCCGAACTGGAAGCGGTGATGGCCGCGCTGCTCGAAGCGGACATGGCCATGAAGACCGGCGCCAACCAGGACACCGAACTCGACCTGCTCGTGGCGGAACTCACCCGCAAAGCCTGAGCCGCCCACATCATGCGCCTGCACCGTCTCACCCTCACCCACTTCCGCAACTACCGCCATCTGGACCTGGCTTTCGAGGGGCCGGTGACGCTGCTGCAAGGCCAGAACGCCCAGGGCAAGACCAACCTGCTGGAGGCGATCTTCTTTCTGGCCACCAGCAAACCCGTCCACGCGCAGACCGAGCGCGAGGTAGTCGGCTGGGGCGCAGCCGAAGAGCCGATCCCTTATGCGCGACTGACCGCACAGGCGGAGGCCGGCGGGCGCCCGCTAGAATTGGAGATCGTGCTGACCGCGCGCGGGGACGGCGTCAACTTCACCAAGCAGATCAAGATCAACGGCGCGGCGCGGCGCAGCATGGACCTGGTGGGCGTGCTGCGCGCGGTGCTCTTCCTGCCCGAAGACATCCGCCTGATCGACGGCGGGCCGAGCGAGCGGCGGCGCTATCTCGACATCGCCCTCTGCCAGATCGACCGCGCCTATTGCCGGGCGCTCTCGGCCTACCAGCAGGTGCTCACCCAGCGCAACAGCCTGCTCAAGTCCCTGCGCGACCAGGAACTGCCGGCCAACGCGCCGGTGGTGGCCGCGCAGCTCGGCTTCTGGGACGAGAAGCTCGTCCAGCATGGCGCGGCGGTGGTGACGCGACGCCACAATTTCGTCCAGGAACTGGCCGTGGCGGCCCAGGCGCGCCACGCCGAGTTGAGCAGCGGCCGCGAGACGCTGACGCTGCACTACGCGCCCAGTTTCAACCCGGGCGCCTACACACCCACCGCCTATGAGTTCCTGCGCAGCGGATCACCCATTGACGAACGCCCCGGCCTGTTGGAAAATAGAGAGGTCGCCCGGCACTATCTGGCCAAGCTGGAGAGCCGGCGCAGCCGGGAATTAGCCGCGGGCAACACGCTTTATGGCCCGCACCGCGACGACCTGCGCCTGCTGGCCAACGGCCGCGACCTGCGGCTCTACGGCAGCCGCGGCCAGCAGCGCAGCGCGGCCCTGGCGCTCAAGTTGGCCGAACTGCTGATGATGACCGAAGCCACGGGCGAGGCGCCGCTGCTGCTGCTGGATGACGTGATGAGCGAACTGGACGCACAGCGCCGCAGCACGCTTTTGGCCGTGCTGGAGGGCGTGCCCCAGGCGATCATCTCGACTACGGACTGGGACGATTTTACGCCGGAACTGCGCGACCGCTCCCAGTGTTTGCATGTGACCGCCGGCGCAGTGCAGGAGGTGACGCCACCGTAAACAACGTTGCACTACGCACGCCGCATCGACTTTCGCCAAGTTTCCAACCCGTTCGACCCCTGGAGGAAGTATGGCATCACAAACGTTTCGCCTCATATCTTTCGCCCTGCTGCTCAGCGCGATTGTTGCGCTTTGCACGCCGGCGCCGATGGCGCGCGGTCAGGATCTGACCGTAGCAATGCCCCGGATCGAGCGGCGCGTGCTCGACAATGGGCTGGAGGTGCTCGTCGCACCGCTGCCCGGCGCCCAGAGCGCGACGGTCGATATGTGGGTCAGCGTCGGCTCGATCAACGAATCGGCGGCCAACAACGGCATCGCCCACTTCTTTGAACACATGGTTTTCAAGGGGACGGCGACGCGCACGCGCGACGACATCATGCCCTACATTGCCGCGCTGGGCGGCAGGCCTGGCTGTTGGTGGCCGCGCCCGGGCCTGCGCATGACAGTACGGAGGCAGCCGCGGCGCAGCTCGCCGCGTATGTGCTCGGTGGGCGGATCGACGTGGTGCTGCGTCAGCGCAACGGCTGGGCGTACTCCAGCTTCGGCAACCACATCCCCACACGTGGCGACGGCCTGCTGCTTGCCGGGGCCGTCGTCCAGCCCAGCCGGGCGGATGCCACCGTTGCCGAGATTCTGCGCTTGATCGAGTTGCAGATGGATGAGCCGGTGACCCAAGAGGAGCTGGCGCTGGCGCAAAATGCACTCATTGGCCAGAACCAGCGCCTGCTCGACCAGCCGCTGGGACGCGCTGCAGAGTCGGGGAAAGGGCTGCTGGTGCACGGCGACCCTGGGTGGCGAGCGCAGGCGACATCCGCGCTCGAGAGCGTTACCGCCGAGGAAGTGCAGCGCGTCGTGCAGCGCTATTTCGCTCGCCCCATGGCCATCATTCGCATCCTGCCGGAACCGTAGTGCAGTGGGGCGATTGGGCCAATCGCCCCACTGAGTTCGCCGCGCTTATGTCTACGTGCAGACTTCGTGTACAATTGACGCCAGCGGGGGCGTGCACGTGCGCCCCCGCATCGACTGTACGGAAGCGTCATAACGATCCATGCCCGGCTACCGCCTGCTCAAACATCACAGCTACGACGACAGCGCCGCGCACCTGCCGCCGGCCATCCGGCGCAAGGCCACCTGGTCTCAGGTGCTGCTGGGCGCACGCGGGCGCACGCCCAGCGTCAAGAGCACCACCGGCCACAATCACCGGTGGCGGCGCACGCCGGTGCAAGGCTATCACTACTACCTTTGGTGGATTCCGCTGAGCGAGAGTGCGCTGGCGGAGACCTTGACCGACGAAGAGCCAAACCATACGATCCTGGTTCATTCGATCCGCCACCACGACGAGACCGACGACCCCATCGACCTGCGCAGCCTGGACGAGTTCGAGGAACTGCCAGTCGCCAGCCTCGACCCGCGCTTCGACGAACAGCGTGAGGTCAGCTATCTGCTGAGCCGGCGCCGCGTCTCCGTGGCGACAATCAAGGGGCTGCCGGGCAGCGGCAAGACCGTCTCGCTCTTCTACTTGGTGCGCGACCTGGCCGGGCGCGGCGACCTCGGCAACGTGCTCTATCTGACCTACACCAGCCGGCTGCGCCGCGCGGCGCGCGATTTTCTTCAGGCGCAGAACCTGGACCTGGAAGGGCGCATCCATCTGCGCACCTATCATGAACTGCTCGGCGACCTGCTGCACGCCCAAACGCCCCACGCCGACCCCTTCGCCGACCTGCGCGATTTCATCCGTTTCTTGGAGATGCAGCAACCGGCTTCGGTGGGCCAGTGGCGGCGCTATCCGCAAACCTTCTACACCGAGCTGCGCGCCTATCTCTTTGGGCGCGCACTGCCGGCGGGTTACACGCCCGCGGACGACGCCATCCTGGCCGATTTCTTTCCCGGCGGCGTGGTGCGCTCGGAAGATTACGCCCGCCGGCGCGACTTGTCGCTGCCGCTGGCTGAAAGCGCCGTCAAACTGGCCGATAGGCTGCGCGACAGCCGCTTCTTCCTCGACCAGCGTCTGGCGGCGAAGGCGCTGGCGCAGCTCACCCCGCACCGTTTGCCCGCCTGGCTGCGCAACGTCGATGCCATCATCGTCGACGAAGTGCAGGATCTGACGATGCTCCAGCAGTTGCTCGTGGCGGAAGTCGCCCATGCCCGCTTGCAGCGTCAGCCCGATGCGCCCCTGGTGCTGGCCGTGGCCGGCGACGAATCGCAGATCGTCCAACCGAGCAGCTTCGACTGGGGCGAAAGCAAGGATCTCCTGCGCGCCGTGCTGCAGGAAGACCCGGCGGAGTTCGAGTTCCGCCATCAGCGCCGCTCCCCGCGCAACCTGGCGCGGGTGATCGACAACGCATGGGCTTTCTACGCCCACCTCCCCAAAGAGCTGCGCCCCAGCGCCAATCGCCAGAGCTTCATCGACGACGGCGGCGTGACCCTGGCGCAGAGCCATGCTGTCACCGGCGAGGAGCACGGCCGCTTGCTGATTTGCCCGCTGCCGGAAGATGCGCTTGCCCTTGCCGGCGCCGGGCTGAAACGGTGGCGCTCGCTTGCTGCCGAACTGACCAACTTGCCGGGGCGGGCGCTCGTGGACCTGACGGAACAATTGCTGCCTGCGCTGGGCGCGCCCGACGACGCCGCAGTTGCCAGAGCGGACGAAGTCATCTTTCTCGCCCGCGAGATCAAGGGGCTGGAACGCAACACGGTGCTCATTCACGGGTTGAACGAGACCTACCAGCGTGCGGTCCGCCTGTCCGATGAACTAGCCAGCAATCTGCCACATCTGGAGGCGCGCCGCCTCTTCGACACCATGCGCGTGGCGCTCAGCCGCTCCACCGACAAGCTGATCCTCCTCGACGAGCCGACCGCGCCGGTGCTGGCCGACCTCGGCTTCGGCGATCCCGCCAGTCTGGATGGCTACCACGTCATCACCTGGGAGAGCCTGCTGGATCTGCTGCGCACGGAGGAGATGTCCGAGATCGAGGTCGTGGAGGGTCTGCTCGACGAGGTGGATGATCTGCTGGATCGCGGGCGCTGGGAGCAGGCGCGGCGGCGCAATCGCCGCGCCTACGACTTTGCCTTGCAGATGGAAGACCGTGCCCTTGCGCGGGAGGCAGAAGAACAGTACATCCGTTCCTTCCTGCACGAGGCAGAGGCGCTGCTGGCCACCGGCGATCTGCGTGGCGCGATCAGCCTGAATCAATCGGCGCTGGCGCTGGCCGAGGCCCACGGTGACCCGGAACTGCTGGCCGACGCGGAAGACCAGCAGCGGCAGCAACAGACCACAGCGGCTAGTCTGCTCACACAGGCGCTGGGGCAGGCGCGCCAGACCGCTGCCAGCGACGGCGATGGCGTGGCCTACGCGCAGTTGCGCGACCTGGCTGAAACAATCATGGCGGCTGGCGATGCCCGGCTGACCGCGCAGGTTGACGAGGCGCTGCTGGCCTACGGCTGGCAGTGGGGCGTGACGTTGGCCGGACAGCGCGCACCCCATGCGGGCCAACTGGCCGCGCTGTTTGATGAACTGGCCGCCGTGCTCGACCGCCAGGGCGACGAAACCGGGCAGCAGTTGGCTTCCATCGTCGCCGCGCGCTATGCGGAGATCCCGCCCGGCGGCGGCGACCCGGCGGCGGCGCGGCGGCTTGTCACCGCGGTGCAGCGTTATTTGCGCACGGTGGCGCCACTCCGCCCGGACAGCCGTGCGCTGGCGCTGCCGCTGCTCTGGCTGGAGGAGTCCTTCGCCCGGCTCGGCAGCCACTACGACGATTACTACGGCTGGGCGCTGACCGCACAGGAGTACACCTCCCTGGCGCCTTACGCTGCGTTGGACGAGCATCTGTGGGATTTGGAGAACCGGGTCGAGCTGGCGCTGGGGCCGCGCTGGAAGGTGGAGGCAGACGCGGAGCCGCTGCTGCACTTCGCAGCCTTCATCGCCGCGTACAACGAGGAGCCGGCGACTGCATCGCTGGCGTGGGAGAAACTGGGGCAGATGGAACTGGCCATCGCCCAAGCGCGCCTCGCCGGCGACCTGGAGCGCGCGTTCCATCTGCTGCGCAAGAGCGGCGCGGCGATCCCGGAGGAGCTGTCGGTGGCGGTCAAGCTGGCGCGGCTGGCCGAACAACTCCGCACCAAGCAGGAGCGCCTGACCCCGGCGGAGCGGCAGCGCCTCGCCGACCAGTTGCAGGCGCTGACCGCCGAGCTTGCCGCCTCCGGCGATGAAGAACTCCCGTGATGGAAATCTGGCTCACGCCAAGCCGCAAAGCCAGTGACGTAGGTGCGGTTTTTAACCGCACGTGGCGGCGAGGACCCGTGCGGTTGGAAACCGCACCTACGGTCATGGGTTTCAATTGCCCATCACTTTGCTTGTGCAGATGTGGTACACTGTGCCCGTCAGATTGCCCGCAAGGTGTGGCGGTCTGAGGAGAAGAAATCACGATGGTGGCAGCAACACTCGAAGCAGCGACAATCACCGGCGAAGAACTGCTCGCGCTGGGCGACATCGGCCCGGCGGAATTGATCGACGGAAGGATCATCCCCATGAGTCCAACCCAAAATCTGCACGCGTTCATCGTCTTTGAAATTGGGCGCAGGCTGGGCAACTTCAATGCAGAATACCGGCTCGGCTGGGTCATCGGTGCGGAATCTGGCATCTATACCAGCCGGCAGCCCGACACTGTCCGCGCGATGGACGTTGCTTTTGTCTCACGGCGACGGCTGCCGGTGCTGGAGCGTGGCTTTCTCCGAGTGGCGCCCGAACTGGTGGTCGAGGTCGTGTCGCCCACCGACCGCTGGGGCGATCTGCAGGCCAAACTCGCCGAATATTTCGCCATCGGCGTTGACGTAGTCTGGGTGGTGGAACCGGAGCAACGCAGTGTGCTTGTTTACCGAGGCGGGC
>JAPKMV010000069.1 GCA_026645635.1 Caldilineaceae bacterium | reverse complement strand
CCTGCGAAACCGCCATCGGCGCCGGCGCCGCGCCGGTGACCAGCGTCGGCGCGCACCTGCTCCAGGCCGGGCTGCCCGCGGTCGTGGCGATGCAGTTTCCCATTGCCGACCAGGCTGCCGCCGCCTTTGCCGAACACTTTTACGGGGAGCTGCTGGCGGGCCGCTGCCCCGGTGCGGTCGATGTGGCTGTGACACAGGCGCGCAGCGCGCTCTACACCCGCAGCCCCGACGACCTGGCCTATGCCACGCCCGTGCTCTGGCTCAACGCGCCGGATGGACAAATCTTCGTGCCGGATCGCGCCGTCCGTCCGCGCCCGCAGCCAGCCGCGCCGCCGGATCTGACCCCGCTCAAGGCGGAGCGCGCCAGCCTGGAGGCATGGTTTGCGGCGACTCCTGCGGTCGACGCGGCGCACACGCCTGCGCTCCTGCGCCCGATGGCGGCCAGCCTGGTGCACGAGTTGCGCGAGTGCCGCGACCTTTTTGCGCAGTTGGACGCCATCGAACGCCAGCCGCTGCAGCCAACGCTGGCCGCCCAATATGCCGACAAACTGGCGCGGCTGCGCAGCAGCCAGGAAACCGTCAACAAACTCGTCCAGATCTTGCAGCAGCCACCCGACCGCGCCGGCTGAGCGCGCCGCCTGCCTGTGAACCACGATTGGCGGCTGTGGCTGCGCACCGGGCTGGCTGCATTCCGGCTCGCACTGCTCTACGGGGTGCTCTGCTGGCTGCTGCTGGCGGCTGGACTGGCGGGGCGCTCACTCCAGGCGGAGAGCGTTCAGCGCGCGCCGACGGCGTCTGTGGCGCTGCCTTTCCGCGGCATCACCGCCGAACTCGACGCACTGCCCGCGGCGGAACGCCAGAATCGGCTGGCGACGCTGCACGCCGACGGCTATGGCTGGCTGCGTCACCGCTTCGACTGGGGGATACTGGAGCCACAGCCCGGTCGCTTCGACTGGGCCGGCGCCGATGCGCTGCTCGCCGACATCGGCGCCGCCGGGCTGGAGCCGATCGTCGTGTTGGATGGCAGCCCGGCCTGGGCGCGCGCCGCACACGACCGCGCGCCGACCGACAACCCGCTGGCGCCTCCTGCGGACCCCGCCGACTTCGCCCGCTTTGCTGCGGCCTTTGCCGCCCGCTACGGCGATCAGGTGCGCTTCTACCAGATTTGGGACGAGCCGAATGTCGCGCCGCACTGGGGCAACCAACTGATCGAACCGATCGCCTATGCCCGGTTGCTCCAGCAGGCCAGCGCGGCCATCCGCGCCGTGGACGGCGACGCGCAGCTTATCACCGCAGCACTGGCGCCCACGGTCGACCGGGGGCATCTGGCCATCGACGAACCGTATTTTCTGCAGCGCATGATTGCCGCGGGTGCGGCGCCGGCCTTCGATCTCGTCGCCGTCCAGCCCTTCGGCTTTGGCCACAGCCCTGCTAATCCGCGCCAGGCGCCCGACCTGCTCAACTTTCAGCGCGCGGCGTTGATCCGGCGCACGCTGGTCGCGGCGGGGCTGGCCGACAAACCGCTGCTGGCGGCGCGCTTTGGCTGGAATCGCCGCGCGCCGTCGCCCTGGGGCAGCGTCACCGCGGCGGATCAGGCGCGCTACGCCGGCGCCGCGCTCGATCTGGGCTGGCGCGACTGGCCCTGGCTGGCGGGGATGGGCTGGGCCGTGGAGCGGCCGGACGCGCCGCCAGCCGCACCGGCCTGGGGCTTTGCTGTGGTCGAGTCGGACGGGGCAGCGACGCAGTTGGGCGATGTGCTGGCCGGCTGGCAGCCAGCCGGCGCCCGCGGCGGGAACCCATCTCCCGCGTCCCTCTCGGTCACAGCGCCGTGGGGGGGGGAGGCGCCGGCCTGGTTCGTCGTGCTGCTGATCGGGGCTGGCATCGGGTTGGTTGGCTGGCGGGGTTGGGCCGCGGCGCGTCTTCTCCCGTGGCGGCGCCTGGCCGCTGCCTATCGCGGTGCGCCGCAGGGACTGCACATGGCGGCGTGGGGCGCGCTGCTCCTCGCCTACTATTTTGTCACCTGGCCGCCGCTGATCGGGCTGACGTGGCTGGGCTGGGCGCTGCTGGCGCTGGCGCAGCCGCAGATCGGACTGGGGCTGGCTGCGGCGCTGCTGCCCTTCTATTTCCAGCACAAGGAAGTGGGCTGGGTCGATGCCACGCTGGCCGCACCCCCGGCGACAGTGGCGATAGCTTGCCTGCTGCCTGCGCTCCTGGTCGTGGCGCGGCGGCAGCGCTTTCGCCCGACGGCCGTCGACTGGGTGGCGCTGGCGCTGCTGGGGGCGAGCCTGCTGGCCGCGGTCAACGTCTGGCATTGGCCGGCCTACTGGCACGGGCTGGCAACGCTGGTGCTGACGCCGCTGGGCCTTTGGTTTGGCGTGCGTGTGCTGGCGCGCAATGAGCAGGCGCTGCTGCGGCTGGCGATGTGGCTGGCGGCGGGCGGGCTGGTGGTTGCAGCGTGGGGGCTGGTAGCGTGGCTGCTGGGGGCGGGCATCGTCGTGGATGGCGTGCGGCGGCTGGTCGGGCCGCACTTCTCGCCCAACCACACGGCGCTCTATCTGGATCGGACGTTTTTTGTGGCGTTGGGGCTGGCGTTGGCTGCACCGCGGCGTTGGCGGCGGTGGACGCTGGCATCCTGTGGCCTGGTGCTTGTGGCGCTGCTGCTCACGGGGAGCCGGGGCGCGCTGCTCGGCCTGGGGGCGGGCGCTGCGGTGATGGCGCTGCTGGCCCTCCACCGGCGACCGGCGCTGGGGCGTTGGCTGCGGCTGCGCCGCGCGCCGCTGATCTGGCTTGGCGCCGCGGTTGGCGTCGCGTTGACGCTGCTGGCGGCTGCGCTGGGGGAACGGCTGCTCAACTGGCAGACGGTGCTGCTGCGCGGGGAACTGTGGCGCGCGGCGCTGGCGCTCTGGGAGGCGCATCCGTGGGTGGGCGTCGGGCCAGGCGGTTTCTTCTGGCACTATCCCGCGTTCTTGCCCCCAGGGCCGCTTGTCGAGGCGAATCAGTTGCACCCGCACAACCTCTGGCTGGAGTTGGGGACAACCTGGGGGGTGCTGGGGCTGGTCTGGTGTGGCGCGCTGCTCTGGGTGACGGTGCGGACGCGGCGCCGCGGCGTTACCCAGAGCAGCGCGCCCGCTGTCTGGCTGGCGACCGGGCTGGTTGCCGGCGTGACGGCTGGGGTGGTGCACGGACAGACCGACGCGTTTTTTCTGCTGGCGGACATCGCCGGCTGGAATGCGCTTGTTTGGGCGATGCTGATCCAACTTGATCGGTTTGCTGCAATTCCACGGCGCAGGCTACAATCATAGCAGGAGCGCGGCGCAAGATTAGATGACAAATTCCTCATGACGGGACAAACAGTGAAGGAAAGTCCCCACTTACAACGATCCGAAAGGATAGATGATCTCTCTGCGCCGCGGCTTTGGGCGACGGCGGAGGCGGAACAGGCGTTGTTGCAGCGTCTGCGGGCGGGCGACGAGACGGCCTGGTCAGAACTCGTGGCCGCGGAAAGCCCGCGGCTTTTTCGGTATCTGCGCCACAATCTGCCAACTGCCGCCGACGCGGAAGACGCGTTGAGCGAAACCATGATGGCGGCGGTGCGTGCGCTGCCGTCGTTCGACGGCAAGGTGCCGACGACATCGTTTTTGTACGCCATTGCCTACCGCAAAGTCGCCGATTTCTGGCGCAAGCGCTCGGCGACGGTGGAGTTGTCGGAGACGCTGCCGGCGGCTGCGCTCGGCGATGTCAGCATGGAGTTCATGGATGCGTTGGATACATTGCCCGAGCAACTGCGGCAGGCGCTGCTGCTGCGCTACCACGTTGGCCTGAGCGTCAGCGAGGTGGCGGAGGTGATGGACAGGTCGTATAAAGGTGCGGAATCGCTGCTGAGCCGTGCCCGCACACAACTGCGAGAGGCGTTGCGACGCGTGGGAATCGAACATGGATGACAGACGCCTGGAGAATCTCGAAGATGAGCCGGCGGGTGCACTGGACAGCGAACGGCAGATGAGCGCGCTCTTTGCGCGGTATCTGCCAGCCGACCCGCTGCCGCCTGACCTGGTCGAACGCACACAGCGCATTGTCCTCAGCGAGGTGCGGCGGACGCTGCGACCTGCGCTGAGCGCCCAACCAGAGGCATCCTGGAACGAGCGGCTGCGGCGATGGTGGCGCAGCCTGACGCCGGCGCAATCGCTGGCAATGTCCGGTGCGGTGGCGGCGGTGGCGCTTGTGTGCGTCGTGAGCCTGACACAGTTTGCGCCGCAGAACACCGCAGCCACAGTGATCGTGCATGAGGGTGCGGCGCTGGTGCTGCGCGATGAGAACAACTCCTATCGCAGCTTTTTTGCCGGCGACATGCTCAAGGTGGACCAGGGCGATCACATCATCACGGCACAAAGCTCTGCGTTGCTCCAACCCTTCGAGGATCAGCGGGCAGTGATGGACGCGGGCACCCACGTAGAGATCATGGCGCTGGAGGATGACTTCGGCGCGACGCAGGTCGAATACCTCATCCACCGCGGTTCGCTGCACAATGTCATTGACGACAAACTGGAGGCCGGCGACCGTTATGTCGTCCATTCGCCGCTGCTGACCGTGTCTGCGCTGGGAACGGATTTCACGGTGCGGACGCTGGAAGGCACGGACACGTTGGTGATGGTGACGTCGGGCGTCGTCACCGTGCAGATGGGCGATGAGGTGGTGGAAGTGGCTGCGGGCCAATTCTTGCACGGCAGAGCCGGCTTCCCGCTGGAGGTCGAGACGGGCGCACCCGGCGAGGCAAGCAGCGAGGCCACGCTGCTCGTCGCCGACATCGACGACACCCCGCTGCCCGTCTACGCCGCCCCGTCCGCCGACGCTGCCATGATTGGCGCAGTCAGCGCCAACACCCGGCTGCGCATCGACGACCACGATAGTTCGGGCGGTTGGTTGCTCGTCTGCTGCGTCGATGACCGCGCCGGCTGGATGAACATCGCGGAACTGAATGGCGGCGTACCTCTGGCCACTGCTGCGCCCCTGCCGGACGCACCCGCAATCCTCGATACAACGCCCACCGCTTCGCCGCCATCGCCATAAACGTGTATAATTGCACTGTTTGGCAGCGCACTGTTGCGCCGTTCGCGCCAGGCAGTTGTCTGCGCGTGCAGTATACGTGCTGCGTATTACGTGTTACGTGTTACGTAGAAACATGCAACACGTAACACGCAGCACGCAACACGCAACACCATCGGTCGATTTACGCCCACCCGTACTCGTGGCAGCGGTACCAAGAGGAGCAGAAATGACGACGAAATACATCTTTGTCACTGGCGGCGTGCTGTCCGGGCTGGGGAAGGGCGTGACGGTGGCGTCGCTGGGCACGATCCTCAAGGCTCGCGGCATCCGCGTCTCCACCATGAAACTGGATCCGTACCTCAACGTTGACCCCGGCACGATGTCACCCTACCAGCACGGCGAGGTCTTCGTCACCGAGGATGGCGCCGAGACCGACCTCGACCTGGGGCACTATGAACGCTTCGTCGACATCAACCTCACCAAACTGAGCAATATCACCAGCGGCCAGATCTACACCGCGGTCTTGACCCAGGAGCGGCGGGGCGACTATCTCGGCGGCACGATCCAGACCATTCCTCACATGACGAATGAGATCAAGCGTCGGGTGGCGTTGGCCGCGCGTTCCGCCCAGGTGGATGTGGTCATCGTCGAGATCGGTGGCACCGTGGGCGACATCGAAGGGCAGCCGTTCCTGGAGGCGATCCGCCAGATGCGCAAGGATGTGGGGCGCAAGAACACGCTCTACGTCCACGTCACCTGGCTGCCCTATCTGGCGGCGAGCAAGGAACTGAAAACCAAGCCCACCCAGCACAGCGTGCGCGAGCTGCGCGGCATCGGCATCAGCCCGGACGTGATCGTGCTGCGCAGCGACCACCCGGTGGACGATGACGTGGCGGGCAAGGTGGCGCTCTTTTGCGATGTGGAGAAAGAGGCCGTCATCCCCCTGCTCACCGCCGACACCATCTACGCGGTGCCGCTCAGCCTGGAGGATGCCGGGCTGGGCGATTGGATCGTCCAGCAGATGGGGTTGACCGAGAGCCTCTCCCCGGAGGCGGGGCTGGCGCCCTGGCGGCGCTTTGTGGACGAGCTGCGCCGCCGCAAACGCACGCTGCGCATCGCCATCGTCGGCAAATATGTGGCGCTGGAGGACTCTTACCTCAGCGTCAAGGAGGCGCTGATTCACGCGGGCATGGCGGCGGGCTGGGACATCGATGTGAACTGGATCAGTTCGGAAGATCTGGAACGCGGGCGCGGCTTCGACCAACTGGCGGTGATGGACGGCGTCGTCGTGCCCGGCGGCTTTGGCTACCGCGGCATCGAAGGCAAGATCGCCGCGGCGTGCGCGGCGCGCGAGCAGGGGATTCCCTACCTGGGATTGTGCCTGGGGATGCAGGTCATGTGCATCGAGTTTGCGCGTTTTGTCTCCGGCAGCGACGAGCCAAACAGCACCGAGTTCGACATCGAAACGGCCTACCCGATCATTGACCTGATGCCGGATCAGCGCGACATCGCCGACATGGGCGGCACCATGCGGCTGGGCGTCTACGACTGCGATCTGCAGCCGGAGACCCACGCCGCCCGCGCCTACGCCAGCCAGGGGTTGGGGCCGATCATCCAGGAGCGCCATCGCCACCGCTTCGAGTTCAACAACACGTTCCGCGGGGACATGGAACGGGGCGGCATGATCTTTAGCGGACTCTCGCCCGACGGACGGCTGGTCGAGATCGCGGAGCTGCGCGACCACCCGTTTATGCTGGGCAGCCAGTTTCACCCCGAGTTCAAGAGCCGCCCGAACCGGCCGCATCCGCTCTTCCTGGCCTTTGTCAACGCCGCCAGCGAGCATCACCGGAGCCGCGCCCTTGCCGGCGCAGCGGTGAACGGTGCGGGAGAGATCGCCGCGCAGGTTGCGTAGGGGTCTGGCGGCTCGCAACGACTCTGTTTGTGAAAGTCACCCAGTTCAACGCAGAGAGGCGCAAAGATGCAGAGAACACGCATGGCGAACTCCTCTGTTTTCCTCTGCGGGCCTCTGCGTCTGCGCGGCTCTGCGTCAAAAGGATCTTCACAAACAGCTTCTGAGGGTTGAAGGCTTGCGGAAATCGCTGCACCTTGGAGAATCGGCTGTAGCGTGGCATACTAGGTGTCCGTTTGGAATCTTGAAACAGTAGGGGGTTGGGTCCATGTCCGGACATTCAAAATGGTCGACGATCAAACGCAAAAAAGGGGCGGCTGACCAGGCTCGCGGCAAGCTGTTTACACGGCTGGCGCGCGAAATCCAGGTGGCGGCGCGCAACGGCGCCGACCCGTCCACCAACTTCACGCTGCGGCTGGCGGTGGATCGTGCACGGGCCGAGAACATGCCCAAGGACAACATCGAGCGTTCGATCCGGCGCGGCGCCGGGCTGGAAAAAGATGGCGTCGAGTACGAAGAAATCGTCTACGAAGGCTATGCCCCTCATGGCGCTGCCGTGTTGGTCGAGTGTCTGACCGAAAACCGCAACCGCACCATTTCCGAAGTGCGCCGTGCCTTTACGCGCGCGGGCACCAGTCTGGGTGAGCCGGGTTCGGTGGCGTGGCAGTTTACCGAAAAAGGCTACTTCTTGATCAACCGCCAGGATGACGATGGCGCGGCGGTGGCCATCGATCCGGATGATGTCTTCATGGTGGCGCTGGAGGCAGGCGCCGACGATGTCGACGTCAGCGACGACGTGATCGAGGTCTATTCGGACCGCGCCAATTTTGCCGCGGTCAGCCAGGCGCTGGAGGCGGCCGGTATCAAGGCGGCGCAGTCCGAACTGATCATGAAGCCCAACACGACCTTGGCGCTGGGCGGTGAGGAAGCGGTCGCCGTGCTGGACCTGGTCGAGGCGCTCGAAGAACTCGACGATGTCAACAAGGTCTATCACAACCTGGAGTTGACCGACGAGATGATGGCGCAGTTCGCCTGATCGACGAGGGGTGTAGCTGAGGCGGGCGACTGGCGACGGTTTGCCCGCCTTTTTTCTGCGAGGCGCCGTGGAGAGTTCGCGCAAAGCCGCAAAGCCACAACTGGAGCGCATTGTGCTGGGCGTGGACCCCGGTACGGCCACGACGGGGTATGGCGTCGTCGCCACGCGCACCGACGGCGAGTTCGAGCTGCTGGCGTGTGGCGTGGTGCGCACGGCGGCGCACGTCGCGATGCATCTGCGCCTGCAAGAGCTGTTCCGCGACCTGCGCGCCATCATCCGTGAGTTTCGGCCGGACGAGATGGCCGTGGAGAAGCTCTTCTTCGGGCGCAACGTCACCACGGCGATCTCTGTGGGACAGGCGCGCGGCGCCATCCTGCTGGCCGCGGCGGAGGAAGCGCTGCCGGTGGTGGAGTACACGCCCGCCGAGGTGAAGCAGGCGATCTCCGGCTATGGCAACGCGGAGAAGCGTCAGGTGCAGGAGATGGTGCGCCAGGTGCTGCATCTGGACGCCCCGCCGCAGCCCGACGACGCGGCCGACGGCGTGGCGATCGCCGTCTGCCATTTGCAGTCGGCGCGGTATAGGAATTGGCAATAATCGCACAATCGCACAATCTCATAATCTCGCAATTGCTTGAGATTGGGCGATTGTGCGATTAGGCGATTGGGTCTGGCAGATATCTCATTGGAGACTGTTGCATGATTCGTCTGGTGCGCGGGGTGGTGGTGGCTCGCAGCAGAGATGCGCTGATCGTCGATATCGGCGGCGGCGCGGGCGGGCTTGGCTTCAAGGTGATGACGCCGGAGCCGACTGCCGCTCGCTTTCATGACGGCGCGACCGTCTTGCTGCACACCTATTTGCAGGTGCGCGAGGATGCGCTCACGCTCTTTGGCTTTGAATCCGAAGACGAATTGCAGCTCTTTGAGATGCTGATCACCGTGAGCGGCGTCGGCCCGAAGATGGCGCTGAGCCTGCTGAGCACGCTCAGCCCGGACGCGTTTCGGCTGGCGTTGGCCAACCAGGAACCGGCGCTGCTGGCGCGGACGCCGGGCGTGGGCAAGCGCACGGCGGAGAAGATCGTGCTGGAACTCAAGGACAAGGTGAAGGCGCCGGCATCGGGTCTCGAAGCGCTGGCGCAGCTCACCGCGGTGGACGGCGAGGTGATCGACGCGCTGGTGGCCCTGGGCTACAGCGTGGTCGAGGCGCAGCGCGCCGTGCAGAACCTGCCCAAAGATGCCATCTCTGTCGAAGATCGGCTGCGTCTGGCGCTGAGCAAGTTCGGCGGCTAAAGTCATGGACGATAGAAAAGAGGAGTTTGGCGAGCGCTGCTCTGCTCTGGAAAGCGCCGCACGAGCATCCGCAGATTGCGCAGATTGTCGCAGATGACGGACATCAAATCTGCGTCAATCTGCGGATTGTGTTTGCGTCGTTGTAAAAACTCCTGGTTTCTATAGAGTTTGAGTTTAGGGAGCGCTGACCAGCATCCGCAGATTGCGCAGATTTTCGCAGATGACAGACATCAAATCTGCGTCATCTGCGTCATCTGCGGATTGTGTTTGCGTCGTTGCGAAAACTCCTGGTTTCTATAGAGTTTGAGTTTAGGGAGCGCTAGCGAGCATCCGCAGATTGCGCAGATTGTCGCAGATGACAGACATCAAATCTGTGTCATCTACGTCATCTGCGGATTGTGTTTGCGTCGTTGCGAAAACCCCTGGTTTCTATAGAGTTTGAGTTTAGTACGGGTGGAACCGAGCAGACCGATGGTGTTGCGTGTTGCGTGTTTCGTTTCGCCACGTAGCACGCAACACGTAGCAAGCAAACATAATCCGGCATTTGGGATCAAATTGACATAAAATTAAATTGAGGGAAACGATATCATGGCTGAAGTACAGACTTTGCGCAAGGGCGACATCTTTGAGGAAGAGACGCAGCTCTGGCGCGTGCTGGAGTACCAACACATCAAGGTGGCGCGGGGCGGCGCTACGATCCGGCTGAAACTGCGCAACGTGCGCAGCGGCTCCACGGTGGAGCGCACCTACAACAACGGCGCCCGCGTCAACGATGTAGAACTCGACCGGTCTGAGATCGAATATCTCTATCATGACGGCGATCTCTATCACTTCATGGACACGGCGACCTTCGAGTCGATTGTGCTGGGGCCGGATGCGCTGGAGGGGGTCAAAGACTACCTGCTCGACAACATGCTGGTCAGCATGGAGAGCTACGAGGGTGAGCCGCTCAGCGTGAAGATTCCCACCGCCGTCGATCTGCGCGTGGTCTGGGCGGAGGCCGCCATCCAGGGCGACACGGCCAACGCGCCGATGAAGCAGGTGGAGTTGGAGACGGGGCTGCGCCTTGCCGCGCCGATGTTCGTGCAAGAGGGCGACGTGCTGCGCGTGGACACGCGCGAGGGCACCTACATCACGCGGGTGAAACAATAGACTTGAGCGGGGATGGGCTTTTGTCACGCAAAGACGCAAAGGCGCAAAGGTTTTTCTCTTGGCGTCTTTGCGCCTTTGCGTGAGATTTCATGTCACCGAGCAAGTCTGATCACCCGGCTCGCCGGCA
>JAPKMV010000699.1 GCA_026645635.1 Caldilineaceae bacterium | reverse complement strand
CGAGCTGGTGCTCGGCGTTCCGGGGCGGGCCGAGCTGGGGCTCGGCGTTCCCAGCCCAGCGACTCCGCCAGGCGGCGAAGAGTTCGTTCATCTGCGCGGTGAAGGTGACAAATTCGGGGTGCGCGTAGATAGCCTGCTTGATCGCCGCCTTGTCCACGGCCAGATCCAGGTAGCCGGGGCGCCGCGCCACAAAGAGCGTCTGCTTCACCTGCGGCAGCACGCGCCAGTAATCTGCCAGCGCGTCCACGTCCGCGGCGGGGATGCCGCCCTGCAAGTGGCCGGCGATGTCCTGCAAATCCTCGGCGGCCTGGCTGTCGATGTAGCGCGGCAGGTTGAGGTTGTAGTCGTTCTGCTCGATCTCGGCGTAGGGCACCATGCGCGCGTATTTGGGCACATCCACCTGCCGCGTAAAAACATCGACGATGCGGTGGATGTCCTGAGCGCGCAGACGGTTCTTGGGACCGTCCTTCATAAAGCCGGCGCTGGCGTCGATCATAAAGATGCCGTCGCGGGCGTGCGCGCCGGCCTTGTCCACCACGACGATGCAGGCAGGGATGCCCGTGCCGTAGAAGAGGTTGGGCGGCAGGCCGATGATCGCCTTGATGTAGCCGCGGCGCACCAGGGCGCGCCGGATTTCCGCCTCGGCGTTGCCGCGGAAAAGCACGCCGTGGGGCAGAATGCAGGCGCCGATGCCCGTGCTCTTGAGCGAATGCACGATGTGCAGCAGGTAGGCATAGTCGCCCTGCTTGGCCGGCGGCGCGCCGAAAGCCTTGAAGCGCTCGTACTCGTCGTGTTCCGGGTCAAGCCCCGTGCTCCAGCGTTTGTCGCTGAAGGGCGGGTTGGCCACCACGTAGTCGAAACGTTTGAGCGCGTCGCCCTCTTTGAACTTGGGGTCGGTGAGCGTGTTGCCCTGCATGATCGACGCGGTCGGGTAGTTGTGCAGGATCATGTTCATGCGCGCCAGGCCGGCGGTGGTGGCGTCCTTCTCCTGGCCGTAGAGGGTCACGGGCGTACGCGCCTCATCCGCCACCTTGAGCAGCAGGGAGCCGGAGCCGCAGGTCGGGTCGTAGACGGTGGTGGCGTTGGTGGTCGCGGCCTGGCGGATGCCCAGCACCTGGGCGATGATGCGGCTCACCTCGGCGGGTGTATAGAATTGCCCCTTGCTCTTGCCGCTCTCCGTGGCAAAGTGGCGCATGAGGTACTCGTAGGCGTCGCCCAGGATGTCGTCGCCCTCGGCGCGATTTTTGGAGAAGTCGAGCGCCGAACTCTCGAAGATGCTGATCAGGTTGGTGAGACGGTCGACCTTCTCCTTGCCGTCGCCAAGTTTGACCGCGTCGTTGAAGTCCGGAAAGTCAGAGAGGGAGAGCTGGCGGTTGGCGGCGACCAGCGGCGCCACGATCTTCTTGTTGATCTGGTCGCCGATGTCGGGCTTGCCCTTGAGCGCCACCATGTCGGCAAAGCCGGCGCCCGGCGGCAGCTTGATCGCGGCAAAGGGCTGGCCCGCATACTTGTCGCTGACGTATTTGATGAAGAGCAGGGAGAGCACATAGTCCTTGTACTGGCTGGCATCCATGCCGCCGCGCAGTTCGTCGCAGCTTTGCCAGAGGGAGGAGTACAACTCAGATTTCTTGAGCGCCATGAAGTATGTTCCGCGGATCCGTTGCAACGGTAGTTGGATGAGGCATTCATGTTTGGCAGGCAACGCGCCGCGATCCGGGATACGTGACAGCGGCGGCCTGTTCGACTTCATTGCCCTGGAATGTCTTTGCAGTGTATCAAAAAGGCTGGAAACGAACAAAGGAACTGCCAGAACACGCAGCGCGGCAGAACACCTGTCTTTGACAGTTGGCGCAATGGGGCATAGAATTCGACCAATGCTGGAGCAGGCGCCGCCATGACATGAGGCGCCCGCTACAGGAGATTACCACCCGCCCCCTTAGCTCAGGGGACAGAGCAACTGCCTTCTAAGCAGTGGGTCGCAGGTTCGAATCCTGCAGGGGGTGCCATCGCTCTACAGGCAGTACACCCTCATAGCACAGGCCACTATAGGTAGTGTGCACCCTTACCCAAAGGGATTTTGCACACGTGGCGACAAAGCAACTATCTGCGCAGGATGCGGTAAGAGAATTCCTGTTGGCGAAACAAGCCGACGGGCTATCGGCGCGTACGGTTGAAACTTACGACTATCACCTGAAACGCTTTGCCAAGTCCCAGAATCCGGCAACGGTTGACGACATAACGCCGGCAACTCTGCGCGCTTACTTGCTGGAAATGCGCAGCGCAGGACTTGCTGCGCACACGATACACGGCGCTGCGCGTTCCCTGAAATGCTTTGCACGCTGGCTTGAGAAGGAAGGGATCGCCCCAAGTCCCTGGAAGAACATCAAAATGCCCACGTTCCCCAAAGAGATACTACCGCCATTTTCCCAAAGTGACGTGAAGGCGATCCTGGCCGCCTGTGACAATGCACGTGACAGAGCGCTTTGCATGTTTGCGCTTGACACCGGCTTGCGCCTGGCAGAGCTTGCCGGGTTGACCGTTGGCGACATCGATCTGCAATCGGGATCGGTCAATGTGCGCAAGGGCAAGGGCGGCAAGCAACGAACTGTGTTCATAGGCGCAAGGACTAAACAGGCACTTACACGGCTCCGCAGAACCGCCAAAGATGGCATTCTCTGGCGTACACCCACAGGCACGGCGCTATCTCCGCGGGGAATTGCGGAAGCTATGCGGCGCGTCGGGCAAGCCGCAGGGGTCAAGCCGTGCAACCCTCATAGGTTCCGCCGTTCGTTTGCAATCTACAGTCTGCGCGCAGGGATGGATCTGATCACCTTGCAGCGGCTTATGGGGCACGCCGATTTGACCGTGTTGCAAACCTATCTTGACCTGGTGACGGGCGATTTGGAGAGCGCACACTCGCAGCATGGAGCGCTTG
>JAPKMV010000698.1 GCA_026645635.1 Caldilineaceae bacterium | reverse complement strand
GACCATGTCGGTGGCGTGGAGGAAGGGCTTGTCGATCAGCGCCATGCCCGTCTCGAAAATTTCCTTCGTCGTGGCGATGAAGCGGGTGTAGCCTTCCTTGTCCGCCGGGTTGAACTTGTCGATCTGGCTCAGCGTGAAGTCGTGATCGGCGTTGTAGTCCAGGTATTGTCCAGTGTGGTCGAAGATGCGGTAGAAGGGATCGAGCGGGACGATCTTGAAATAGTCCTCGCGGTTGCGCCCGGCCAGCTCCCAGATCTCGTCGAAGAGCCACGGCGCGGTGATCACCGTCGGCCCGCCGTCGAACTTGAAGCCGTTGATCTCGTAGACATAGGCGCGACCGCCCAGTTTGTCGCGCTTCTCAAAAAGCTGCACCTGATGGCCACGGACGGCAAGCCGGGTGGCCGCGCTCAGACCGCCAAACCCGCTGCCGATGACGATAATTTTGCTCATAATTTACTCTTTTCCTCGCATCCTTTATGCGCTCTATCTCTGTGCGACTGCTCAAATCGTTGCTGTAACGCTGCGTTTGTCTTGGGTCACGAATTACACGAATTTTGACGAATGCCGACGAATTTTTCGTTTCAAATTCGCCAGAATTCGTGCAATTCGTGACGGATGTGGTCAGTCCTGCCCGCTCAAGCCGCTACGCGCCGCGCACGCAGATTCTGCACGATGGCGACGACGGCGACCACGGCCAGGGCAGCGCTCAGCCCCAGGGCGGTGTAGGCAACCAGGGGGGTGGCACTCTGCTTCACCCAGATGCCCGCAAAGGCCCAGACCAGCACCAGCACATACGCGCCATCACGCAGGCGCAGGCCGAAGAACAGCCCCAACACGGTGGCCACGGCCAGCATGGTGACCGTCCACAAGGCCGGCGTCAGCGGCGCGCCGCTCCAGCCCAGGTCATAGAGCCACACCGCCATGTTGGCCACCGTCGCCACGGTGAGCCAGCCCAGATAGACGCTGAAGGGAATGTGCGTCGTCCACAGTTCGCCGCGGCTGACGCTCCAGCGCGACGGATAAAGCCGCGCGTAGATCAGCGCCAGGCTGACCAGCACCACGGCGATCACAAGCACGCTCCAGCCAAACTGGAGATAGTGCCAGAGGAAGATCCAGAGCGAGTTGGCCAGCCCGCTCACGACATAGAGCCAGCCGATGGCGCGCAGCCGCGGATTGGCGCGCTGGGAAGGCAGCGCCTGGTAGATGGTGTAGGCGATCAGGCCGGTGTAGATCAGCCCCCAAATGGAGAACACATAGCCCGCCGGGGTGAAGAGCACCGGGAAGTTGTCGGAAATGACGCCGGTCTCCAGCCCGTTGATGGGCAGGATATTGGCCAGCGCGTTGACGGTGATGGTCAGGATCGTGACGAAGATGACTGCAAACTGCCGCAGCATGTCTTTGCCGCCGACGGCGGCGGGAGCGGTGGATGGTAGAACTGCACTTGACATAGAACCCTCACTGAACAAGAATCTTTATATTGCAACAGTTTTGTACATATTTTGCACTATTCTGTACCCGTTTGTCAATCTTCGCTGTGAGAGAGATTCTATTTGACGCCCGATCTCAGGGTGTGTCGAGCGCGTTTGGTGTTGTGGGTAGTCGATGCGCTGGCTGAGAGACTGTTTGTAAGGGGGCGAGGCTGACGCAGAGACGCAGCGGCGCAGAGGTTCGCAGAGGAGTTGCAAAGCTGGCTACTGCTGCGCGCTCTCGATTTTCTCTGCGTTTCTCTGCATCTCCGCGCCTCTGCGTCATATTGGGGTGACTTCACGAACAGGCTCTAATCTCCAATCTCGTGTGACAGAGAGATTATGAGATTATGAGATTGAGAGATTGTGACTTGAGTTTAGAGCACCCGAAGCGGGTGCTCTAAACTCAAGTTCCAAGGATTACGTCCATTCCTCCATGAGGGAAAAGATTATGCTCTATCCATAGCGGTTTTGTTTCCTGGCGATAGTCTTCTGGCAAACTATCCCAATTCACCCACGGCGGATTCCCCGCCACATAATCAAATCGCCCCTGAAAGAGCGGCGCAAACGCATTCTTGATGATGCGCGCCCAGATGCCGTCGATGCCCTGGCGCTCCAGGCTGCGCAGTTGTTCATAGAGGCGCACAGCCAGATCCACCTCATCGTCGTCGGCGGGCGTGTCCACCAGCGGGAAGGCGCCCAGCAGCCGTTGGCGGAACAGGTCGGGCGTCAGGTCAGCGGCGACGCACTCCTCCAGCAGGTCGGCGAGTTGGTCGATGTAGCGGGCGTCCACCAGCGGCTGCGGCACGGTGAACTTGCCCACGGCGGTGTTGAAGCTGAAGCCGGCGCGGGCGGGCTTGTCCTTGCCCTGCTTGTCCAGAAAACTCAGTTGACCATGCACATCGGTCTGCAGCGACGGCGTCAGGATCGAGTCAGCCAGATAGACCGGGATGCTGATCTCGCCTTTGCGGTAGGGCAACAGGTCGCCCAACGCCAGCAGATAGTTGGTGCGCGCCGAGATGACCGCCAGCGGGTTGAGGTCGAAACCCACCACGTTGGCGAGAATCTGTTCCAGCACCGTCGCCGGGTCGAGCAGCTTTTCCTCGGCGTACTGGCGAATGCGCCAGCACCAGAAAGGTGCCGGAGCCGCATTCTGGGTCAAGCAGCCGCTTGCGCGGGTCGCCCACATAGCCCAACTGGTTGAGCAAGCGTTCCGCCAGCCAGTCGGGCGTGTAGTATTCACCCAGGGCATGGCGCAGTTTGCGCGGCATCAGGTTCTGGTAAAGCTGCTTGAGCAAGTCACGCGTCTCCTCGGGGTCAACGTCCAGCGTCACCAGCGAATAATTGGCAAGGTCGCCGATCAGCCGCCGCAATGCGCTTTCGACGCTGTCATCCCAGATGTCCAGATACCAGCCAAAGAAGTCGCCCTCCAGAAAGTTCTTGATGCCAAAGTCGGCAAAGACGCCGCCGCGCTCCATCT
>JAPKMV010000697.1 GCA_026645635.1 Caldilineaceae bacterium | reverse complement strand
GCTTCAACGCCACCGCGGGCCAGCGGCTGACCCTGGACCTGCCGGTGCGCCCGGCCGATTACGAGCTGCACCTCTACCGGCCTGACGGGACCTTCTTCAACGCGTTCAGCGCAGCCGGCGTCTGGCGCTATCCGGCGCAGGTGACCGTCGACGCCAACGGCCTTTGGGCTGTGGCGGTGCGCGTCCCCAACCTGACGCGCACCACGGCGACCTACCAACTGCTCGTCACCGACGACACCTGCCGCGTCAACGACGCCTGGGAACCGAACAACCTGCCGGGGCAGGCCGCCGCGGTGACCGGCAGCAGCCGCGTGCGCGCCACGCTCTGCGACGCCAGCGACGCCGACTACTTCACCTTCACCGCCACCGCGGGCCAGACGCTGACGCTCGACTACCCGGCCAACCCTGCGGGCGGTGACCTGCGCCTGCTGGATGGAGCCGGCAGCGAGGTGGGCCGCGTCCAGCCCGGCCGCCAGGTCCGGTTCGTGCTGGCCGGCGGCAGCTACACGCTGATCGCCGCCAACAGCGCGCTCGCCGGGAGCGACGCGCCCTACATGTTCCAGTGGCTGCTCGATGTGCCCGAACCGGCGGCGGCGAGCTTCCTCTACTACACGACCGGTCTCACCGGCCAGCTTTACCGGATGGCGCTCGACGGCGAACACATCGTCGAGCCGATCTTCCTGACGACGACGCTGAGCCTCAGCGGCGAGGCCATCGCCGCAGACCGGGTGCGCGGGACGCTCTTCAGCTACAACAGCGGCCACGACAGCAACGGCTTCATCGTGCGCAGCAACGTCGAACCCTTCGACGGCAGCGGCTACACTGAGGTCAACGCCGCGCCCAACCCGGATGGCGTCAACATCCCGCCCATCGCCATTGCCGTGGACGAGCTGACCGGGCGCATCTACTGGGTGCAGCCCCAGGGCGGCAGCGCCAGCCTGGGCAGCACCATCCGCAGCGCCAACGCCGACGGCAGCGACGCGCAGCAGATCATTGGCAGCGGCCTCAGTCGCGGCAGCCTGGCGGTTGACCCGATCCAGGGCTATCTCTACTGGACCGAAGCCGGCGCGATCCGGCGCAGCAACCTGGATGGCAGCGATGCGCAGACGATCCGCGCCGCTGTGCCCGGCGCGGAGGTGCGCGACCTGGCGCTCGACCCCTACGCGGCGCGCCTCTACTGGATCGACCCGACCCAGGGCGCGCTCATTCGCGCCACCACAGATGGTCTGACGGCCACGGCCATCATCACCGGCCTGGATGCCGGCGCGCGCGGCGTGGCGCTCCAGCCGCTCCAGAACACGCTCTACTATCACAGCGGGACGGCCATCTACCAGACACTGTTGGACGGCAGCAGCCCCGTGGCCATCGCCGCGCTGAGCGGCCCCTACCGCGGGCCGGACAACCTCAACCCCAACGCCTTCCCGGTGATCAGCATTGCGCCGCCTGCCTCGGCGCTGGTGCTGGGCGGCGGCGCGCCCATCGCCAGCCCGTGCACCCTGGCCGACGGCTACGAGCCGAACAACGCCACGGGCACGGCGACGCCGCTCACGGTGGTCACCGAGACGGTGGTCTCCGGCGCGCTCTGCAACAGCGTTGTGGGCGGCCCGACCGACATGGACTACTACAGCGTGACCGTGCCCGTGAGCAAGACCCTGGCCGTGACGCTCACGCAACTGCCGGCGGATTACCGGCTGGTGATCATCCACCCGGACGGCTACGCGGCCGCCTTCAGCGAGAACCCCGGCCTGGCCGACGAGTTTGGCTTTGTCGCCAACACCAGCGGCGCAGCGGTCACGTACAGCGTGCTGGTGCTGAGCGGCTATCCCGTCCAGAACACCAGCCAGTACCAGCTCAGCCTGGTGCTGGGCGACGCACCGCCACCGCCCGACCCCACCGACGCGGAGTGTGGCGTGGCGGACGGTTACGACGCGCCCGGCGTGGGCAACGGTACGCTGGCGACGGCCACCCCGCTGAGCTTCGGCCAGCCGATGGCCGCCGCGCTCTGCTACAGCAACGATGTGGATATGTATGCCTTTTCCGGTCTGGCGGGCCAGACGGTGACTCTCGACCTGCCGACGCGGCCCCAGGACTACGACCTGACGCTCTATGCGCCCGACGGGACGCCGGCGGTGGTCATTTCGGCCACCACGCCCCTCACCTACGGTGCGGCGATCCAGCTCACCGCGAGCGGCCGCTACACGGTCAGTGTCTCCCAGCCGGATCTGGCGCCGACGACGAGCCAGTATCAACTGCTGGTGACCGACGCCAACTGTGTGGTCAGCGACGCCAACGAGCCGAACAATGACCCGGCCTACGCCACCGCCGTCGCCGACGGCAGCCGCGTGCGCGCCACGCTCTGCAGCAGCGGCGACGTGGACCTCTACGGCTTCACCGCCACGGCTGGTCAGCAGCTTACGCTCAACTACCCGGCCAACGCCAGCGGCGCGGGGCTGCGGCTCCTGGGCGCCGGCGGCGAACTCGGTGTGGTGAGCGCGGGCAGCCAGGGCCAGTTCACGATCACCGCGACGGGGCAGTACACCCTCAGCGTCGCCAACGACGCGCTGGCGCTGACCGGCATCCCGTACCTCTTCCAGGTGATCCTGGGCGAGCCGGTCAGCCCGCCGGTCGGCTCGCCATACCTCTACTACAGCCGGGCCAGCGATCTGATCCGCACCGCGCTGGTCACCGGCACGGTGGAGCCGATCCTGCTGGGGGACGGCTTCGTGGGCGGCCCGGTGATAGCGGCCGACAGCGTGCGCGGCAAGCTCTACATCCTGGATCACTTCGAGCGCATCGTGCGCGCCAACCCGGACGGCAGCGGCGCGCAGGTCGTGGTGGCCGACATCGACCCCAACGATGTGCTGCGCTTCACGCAATCGTTGGCGGTGGACGAACAGAGCGGGCGCATCTATTGGGTGCAGCCGACCTTCGGCGTCGTCGGCGACATC
>JAPKMV010000696.1 GCA_026645635.1 Caldilineaceae bacterium | reverse complement strand
TCAGGCGGGGAGACCTGCACCAACGCCACATCCAATGGCAGAATGCCGCGCCGGAAAAGTCCCGGCACTTCGCTGAGAAAGACCGGGATGTAGTCGGCGACGCCCTCGTTGACCGCGTCACGCACATTGGCGCCCACGAAAAGGGCATTGGTGTGAAAGCTGTCGGTGTAGGCCGGCGACGCGTAGGGCGCAATGCCCTCGGTGTGCAGATGCACCACTTCCACCGCGCGTAGTTCGGACGCGCGGTCGGTCATGGCCTGCACCAGTTGCTGTGGCGAAGCCGCCGCCGAGTGCACAAAGACCCGGTCGCCCGACTTGATGGCTTTGACGGCCTGTTCAGAAGTTGTGATTTTCATAGGTCACCGCTTGTCCGAGCAGAATTCGAGTCGGGCGCCCCCATCGGTGCGCTCTGCCCCGAATCACGATTTGGCAAAAAAGATCACTGTTGCCAATCGTCGGCGCGATGAGCCATTTTGTCATGTGACACGTGTCCCATGTTCTGCGTGCCGTGTCCCATTTTTTGCGTGGGGGTGAAATTCTCAGAAGCTGTTTGTAAAGATCCCTTTGACGTAGAGCCGCGGAGACGCAGAGGCTCGCAGAGGAAGAACAGAGGGGGGTTCTACCGGTGTGTTCTCTGCGTTTCTCTGCATCTGAAGTTACCAATCGCCCGCATAATCCACCGCGTAGGGCGCCGCTGCGGCTGCCAGCCAGGCGTAGCGAATCTCGTTCAACTGGCGGATGTGGAGACAGTCGTGCGCCAGCCACGCCGCCAGCATCTCGCCGGCCGTCATGCTGCCAAACACGGGGTGCCGGTGCTCGCTGGCCAGGTTCAGTGCGCCCAGCCCGCGCAGCCATGCCAGCGAACGCTCCCGCTCCGCCAGAAAATCGGCCAGCGCGTCGGCCAGCGCCCGGCTGTTGTAGGCGTGGGCTGTGACCCAGCCCTGCGGGTCGATGGGCGGCCAGTCGGCCTCCGGCTGGTGCAGCGTGAGGTCGAGGCGGGTGCGGAAGTCGGCGCGTTCTTCGTCGTCGAGATGGCCCAGCACCTCGACCATGCTCCAGGCGTCGGGCGCGGGCCGCCAGTGCGCGGCATCCTCGTCGACGTCGGCCACCAGCGCGGCGATCACCTGTGCCTGCGCGGCCAGCCGCTCGGCGGCAAACGTGGGGTTCAAAATCGCGTGGGACATTGGGACTCCTTTGCCGGTCACAGAGAACACAGAGATGAAACGGAGCGCACAGAGCAGACGCTAGAGACTGTTTGTAAAGCCACCTACTTCAACGCAGAGACGCCAAGGTGCAGAGAAACGCAGAGAACACACCGGAAGAACTCCTCTGTTCTTCCTCTGTGAGCCTCTGCGTCAATGCTCTGTGAACTCTCCCTGAACTCTGTGCATCCTCCGCTCCCTCTGTGTCTTGCAGTTACCGCACCCGGCCCAGCAGATACCGGTGGTGCGCCCAGATACTCTTTAACTGCCAGGGCAGCGCCGCGTGGTCGAGCCAGGCATACCGCATCACCCGGTCGTACAGATCGGGCTGCTCGCCAAGGTAATAGGCCATCGTGCTCCAGGTCCAGCCTTCGCCGGTAAACTGTGCCTCAAGTTGGCGGCTGCGAATGCCCAGCCGCTTGAGCACCTCGTTGGCCGGCATCACCGTGTCGGGCCACGGCGGTACGTCGAGCACTCCCTGGCCGATGATCTCCACGCCCGCATCCTCCAGGATGCGGCGGATGCGCCCGATGTCGGTCCAGCCTTCGTCGTGGGTGGCGAAGAACTCCCGGTCGATCACCAGCTTGCGCATCCAGTAGCCGACCTGAATGTTGTTGGGCATGGCCACGAAGACCAGGTTGCGGCTGGTGCGCGCCAGCTCGCGCAGCAGCCCGGCCGGGTCGGCGATGTACCACAGCCCTGCCCACTCCCAGGTCAGGTCGAAGCTGCGGTCGGCGAAGGGCAGCCGTCCCCAGCCGTCAGGGGGGATGGTCACCAGGTTCACGGGCAGTTGCAGGTCGTCGCACCAGATGCGCTGCACGCCTTCGATGCGCTCCGGCGTGTCGTCCACCATCGTCACCGGCACACCGCTGCGGGCAAAGACGACATCGTTGATCCCGCTCACGCCGGCCATGCCATAGAGCGGCGCCTCCAGCACCGACTGGATGCGGTGACGCTGGCGCAGATTTTCCAGAAAGTCATTGAGCACAAAACGCTCATAGACCAGCCCCAGCCCCTCGTTATAGTCCGTCAGATACCGCCGCCACGTCTCACCCAATCGCCAATCTCCAATCTCACAATCGCCCAATCTCACAATCTCACAATCGCCAAATCCCACAATCTCGCATCCGCTACTGCAACCGCGCGCCCTGCTTTGCCTTTGCCACCTCCGCCACCATCTCCTCCACCGACTTGCGCCCAGCCTCACCCGTTGCGCCAAGCATCTGCACCAGTTCGTCGAGGCGCGGTGCGCCCTCAAGCTGCTGCACGTGGGTGCGGGTGCGCTCCTCGCCGTCCACCGCCAGCACTTCTTTGTTGACCGTGAAATGGAGGTCGCCAAAGGCGGCCAACTGGGGCAGATGGGTGATGCAGAGCACCTGATGCTGCGGCGCTCCATCGCCGGTTTGCGCGCCGGTGAGCAGCCACAACTTCTGCCCGACGATGGCACCGACGCGGCCGCCAATGCCCTGGTCGATCTCGTCGAAGATCAGTGTGGGCGTGGCGTCGGCATGGGCCAGCGTGCTCTTGAGCGCCAGCATCAGCCGCGCAGTCTCGCCGCCCGAGGCCACCTTCGCCATCGGCTTGAGCGGCTCGCCCGGGTTGGCGCTGATCAAGAATTCCACGTGGTCGATGCCGGTGGCGTCGAAGGCGACACGGCGGCCGTCGGGCAGCAGCGCACCGTCGCCCCGTTCCTGCTGTTCGATGGCGACGCCGAAGCGGGCGCGGGTCATGCGCAGGTCGGCCAGAGCGGCTTC
>JAPKMV010000695.1 GCA_026645635.1 Caldilineaceae bacterium | reverse complement strand
TGTGAAAGCGGTTGAACTTCAGCCCGCGACCGGCCAATCGCTCGGCGGTTGGCGTGTGACACGGCCCGCCAAAGGCGCTCGACGCGGCAAAGCCTACGTCGTCGAGCAGGACGATGAGCACGTTGGGCGCGCCGGCAGGCGGGCGCAGCGGCGCCAGCGGCGGGAATTTCGCCGCCGGGTCTTTGGCGTCGTAGGGCAATTCTCCCGTGTAGGTTGGGTCGGGGATGGGGAGGACTGTGCGCGATAGCTCGTCATTGTTCGACATGGTTTATTCCTCTCATTGGTTCAGGCAGACGCCTGACATGCTACAGACACTGGATGTTCGTAGGTGCGGTCTCAGACCGCACGGGTTTTGTAAACGTAACTACCAAGCCTCAGAGATTAGATGATCCACTTTTTCTGCGCTGCGCACGGCCAGATCGACCGTCGGGAAGATGTGATCTTCGCCGATGGCGTCGATCAGGCCGGTCTTGCGGCCATGTTCGAGCACGGGTTCGTGCAGGTGCGCCACGTAGACCGCGATCCCCTGTTCATGCAGTTCTTTGAACAGCCTGAGCAGGACATCCGTGCTCGTCACGTCGATCTCATCCTGGGCGTTGGCGTCGAAGATTACGGCGTGTGCGGGCGGCGTCATTGCTGCCAGCAGCGCCTTCACCCGGTCGCGCACCGTGAGCGCGTTGGCGAAATAGAGCTGCGAATCCAGCCGCACGATCAGCACGCCGGGCACGGGGATGTTCTCCGGGTGGCGCGTCAGGTCCGAGTACGCTCCCGGTACGCCCGGCACGCGCCCCAGCGACGCGATGTGCGGCCGGCTCGACTTGTAGATCACGAAGATGAGCGAGGCGACCAGCCCGATGATCATGCCTTCCAGCACATCGACCAGCACCACACCCGCCAGCGCCGCCACGCCAAACCAGACCTCGACGCGCGACGCGTGCGCCAGCTTCTGCAGCTTGCGCGAGCCGATGATGTGCCAGACCGCGTGGATGATGAGCGCAGCCAGCACCGCCTCCGGCAGCGGCGCAAAGAGCGGCGTCAGGAAGAGCAGCGTGACGATGGTGGCGCCCCACGTCACCAGGTTCGTCACCTGGGAGCGCGCGCCCGCGCCTTCCTTGACCGCCGAAGCCGACATGCTGCCCGCGGCCAGCATCCCGCCAAAGAAGGCGCTCGTCAGGTTCGCCACGGCGTGAGCGTTCAGCTCCTGGTTGGCGTCCACCTCGTAGCCGTGCTTCTCGGCAAATTCGTGCGCCACGCCCAGCGCTTCGCTGTAGGCCACCAACAGCACGCCGATGGCCGGCAGGATCATCGCCAGCAGCGTGGGGAGCGGCGCGACCGGCAGCGCCAGCGATGGCAGCCCCTGCGGCAGCGCGCCCACGGTCTCGACGCCGAAGCGCCCTTCCAGGTCGAAGACGGCGCTGATCGCGATGGCGCCAAAGAGCACCACCAGCCCGGCGGGGATCTTTTTGTTCCACATCGGCAGTAGAAAGAGCAGCGCCATCGCCACCGCGCCGACGACAAAGGTCGCCCAGTTCGCCTCCGGCAGCGCGGCGACGATGCCCAGCAGCTTCTCGACGACGTTGCCCTCCGGCTTAGGCACGCCAAAGAGCTTGTTGAGCTGGCCCACGGCGACGAAGAGCGCAATGCCCATCACGAAGCCGTCCATCACTGGCTTGGAGAGGAACTGCGTGATGAAGCCCAGTTTGGCGATGCCTGCCACCAAAAAGACCAACCCCGTGACCAACACAAAGGCGGCGGCGTAGGCTTGATAGGTCTCGGCGGAAGCGGCGGTGTCGGTGGCCGTCGCCACCACGGCCGCCGCCACCGACGACGCCAGCAGCGCCGCCGTCGCCGAGGTGGCCTGCACCACCAGATGGCGCGAGGTGCCCAGCAGCGCATAGACGAGCAGCGAGGCCAGCAGCGTGTAGAGACCGGCCTGCGGCGGCAGCCCGGCAATGCCGGCGTAAGCCATCGCCTCCGGCACGACCAGCCCCCACAGCGTCAGCCCGGCGATGATGTCGGGGCGCAGCCAGGTGCGGTCGTAGCGCGGGAGCCAGGCCAGGATCGGAAGATATCGGGCAATGCGGGAAGGCGCATTGGCAGACTGCTGATTTGGCAACGTCATGAGAAGACAATATCTCCTTGCTGCAAAATGGTTGGGGCTGTGGTGCGATGCGCCATGATGCGCCTAGGGCGCTGCCGCGTGCAACTGTCGCTGCAGGTCAAGCATTGCCTGTTGGCTTACATTCAGGATCCCCTGTTGCGAGTTGCTCATATCAGCAATCAGGGCCACAACCGTGCTGAAGACCAACGCCAGCATTATCAACGCCAGGAAGTTTTGCCGCGGGGCATAGCTGGTTTGCATCCCCACCATCAGCATCGTCAGAAATGTCACGGCATAAATCGCAATCCAGAACCCGCCCGGCAATTGTGCATTCTGTACGGCAACGAAGCGCAGCGTGTGCAGGTCGATCACTTCATTGAGGGACTCGATGAAGATCGCCACCGTCGGCGACAAAGGATTGGCGCGTGCAAGTGCCTCGGCATGCGACCACAGCGCGGTTTGAATCTCCTCCGAACGTGCCACGACCTCGTCGAGTTGTTGTGCATCGGTGGCGAACAGCCGCACGTCCACATAGTCGCGCAGCAGGTCACGCACCTCCTGCCGGTGTGGTTCGTCAAGATAGCCAGCGCGCAGATTGGTGGTGCCAATGGCGTTGGCTTCACTCACTACCAACTGCCGGCGCGTGTCGAAGCGGCTGCCTGCCATACTCGTGGTAAGGGCAAGAAGAAAGGCCAAGAGTCCCAATGTCGCGCCGGCGAGCGCGCCCATGCTGCCCTCTTTTTCGTCGGGATTGCGGCGCTGCCAGAGCTTGCCCAGCAAGTATCCAAACTCGATTGAAGCCAGCGTGAACACCACAGTCAATGCAAAGATTGCCCAAATCGGTAGCCAGTCCATCG
>JAPKMV010000694.1 GCA_026645635.1 Caldilineaceae bacterium | reverse complement strand
GCGGCGCGTTTGCGCCCGACGCCGCCTTCACCACCGACGAAATCGCCGCGGTGTGGGGCTGCGACCCCGACAGTGCGCGGCGCACGCTGGTCGCCTTTGCCAACGCCGCGCTGGTCGAGCGGGCGGCGGAGGGAAGCGGGCGCTGGCAGCAGCACGCGCTGCTGCGCAGCCTGGCATTGGCGCTGCTGCGCGCCGCCGGCGAGGAAGAGGGGGCCGCCCACGCCCACGCCCGCACCTACGCCGCGGCCATGCGCACGGCCGACGATGCGCAGCGCTTTCACGAACTGCTGCCCGCCATGCCGCAGCTTCGCCACGCCATGACCTGGGCGCTCGCCAACGACCTCGACCTGGCGCTCGACATCGCCGCAGCCGGCGCTTGGTCCCAAGCGATCCTGGCGGCGGCGCAAGAGCGCGCGGCGCCGGCCACGCTGGCGCGCGCCTGGGGACACCGGGCGACCATCTTGAGCGAGTTGGCGACGCTGCCGGGCGAAGATCGCCGCCAGCGGCTCTACGACGCCCTCGCCGCCTACGACGAGGCGCTGCGCTTCAGACGCCCGGACACGGCGCCGCTGGACTATGCTATGACCCAGAATAACCGGGCGAACAGATTGAGCGAGTTGGCGACGCTGCCGGGCGAAGATCGCCGCCAGCGGCTCTACGACGCCCTCGCCGCCTACGACGAGGCGCTGCGCCATTATCGCCCGGACACGGCGCCGCTGGACTATGCTATGACCCAGGGCAATCTCACCAATCTCTACGCCAGACTGGCTGGGTTGGAAGGCGAAGACCAGGCGCAGCGCCAGCGCGATGCCTTACGCGCCGTGCTGACCGCCTTGCACTTCTTCGAGCAAGTCGGCCATGCCGTCTATGTTGCACAGGCGCAGCGGCTGGCAGTCGGTCTGCGGGCACAATTGGGCGTCGATGTCTTTACGGCGCGTTGGGCGGAACTGGGGCTGGGTGACGTGCCCGCCTGGCTGATCGAGGAAAATAGCGACGTCGAGCCGTCTCCGGCGCTGCCCGCCGACCTGCAGGCGCGCCTCGACGCTGCCGGCGTCCACGACGAAGCCAGCCTGCACGCCGCGCTGGAGAACGACCCCGCCCTGCGCGCCGACTTCGAGGCATTCTTCCAGCAGAAACCGGAACTGCTCGCCGCGATGCAGATGAACGCGCTGCTGCAAGCCTTCGCCGCCGTTAATAACGTCGAGGAGATGCTGGCCTTCTGGCGCAGTGTGCCGTCGGAACTGGAGCAGCCGCTGATCGAGGCAGTCGAGATGCTCATCGTCCAGGCGCAGCAAGCGGGCGACGGCGAGACGGTCAAGCTATTGCAAAGCCGGTTGGAGGGTTTTCGGGAAATCTGCACCAACGCGGCGCGCACGGTCGCGCAGGGCGAGCCGCTGCTGGCGCTGCTGCAAGCGTACCAGACGCAGCTTGAAGCCGCCGACGCCGAAAACCCGCAGGTCGAAGCCTGGCGCGGCGTCACACAGGCGGGCGAGGCGCTGCTTGCCGCACAGGAGGGAAGTGAGCGTCTGCTCGACTGGGACGCGCTGCGTGAACGGGTGGCGAGCGACTACAACACGTTCGGCAATGCGCTGGACAATGCCGGCGACAAAGCCGCGGCGCTGGCGGCATACGACCGCGCCATCGCCCTGCAGCCGGAGTTGGCCATGTGGCGGCGCAACCAAGCGGGCACACTCATCGAGCTGGGCCGCCTGGATGAAGCCCGCGCTGCCCTCGACACGGCCCGCAGCCTAGAACCGGACGCGCCGCGGCTGGCTGATCTGGAAGCAGAACTGGCCGCTGCGGCGGGGGGAATAGACTGCGGAGAGGGCGGACTAGACGGATTTGCGCGGATAGAAAGAAAATCCGCGAGAATCCGCCGCATCCGTCAAATCCGCGGTCTATCAGGAGCAACCCATGCACGCACAGAAATTGGTGGCCGGCGCGCTGCTGGCCGGGATGACCGTTGTCACGGGCGAGGCGACGCTGCTTGCCACGGCGGGCGCGGTCGGCGTCAACTGGCTGGCGGAGGGGCTGGCCGGGCTGTATCCTGCGCTGACGGGACGCGAGGCTGCCGGTCCCCTGGCCGCCGCCTACGCCGCAGCCATCCGCCAGGGCGCGACGCAGCTTCAAGGCGACTACACGCGCACGGTCGATCCCCGCAGTGACGCCGCGGCCTTTGCCCTGGTTGCCGCCTGCGCCGGCAG
The DNA here is from genome assembly GCA_026645635.1 of Caldilineaceae bacterium. Taxonomy (GTDB): domain Bacteria; phylum Chloroflexota; class Anaerolineae; order Caldilineales; family Caldilineaceae; genus Fredericiella. The sequence goes on along the minus strand of JAPKMV010000694.1, from coordinate 754 downwards.
CCTGGCCGATGCGGCCTATCCTGCCAATGCGGCTGCCGGGGATACGGCGCAGGCGGCCCTGGCGCAGGCGCTGGATGCGCTGCTTCTGGGCCATGACTCGCGCCAGGTGGACTATCTGCGCAGCCGGCTGCTGCCCGCGTGCGCCGCGGCCTTCCAGCAGCAGCTCGTGGCGGATGAGGCGGCGTGGCGCGCCTTTCACGGCCTGCTGCTCCAGGCGCTGGCCGCCAATGTCTTGACCCTGGGGCCAAAGCTGGAGCGCTTCGACGCGGTGCTCGCCGCGCTCAGCGACCCCATCGCCGCCCTGCACGCGCTGCGGGAGAGCACGGCGCGGCTGGAAGCCTCCACTGCGCGCATCGAGACGACCACCACCGCCACGCTGGACAGCGTGCAGCGTGTGGAGCAAAAGGTCGACGACCTGGCGCGCCAGCCGGCGGGCGGCGTCACCTTCAACAACCAGGGGATGAAGGTCGCCGGCAGCGTCCACCGGGCCGACCGCCAGTATTTTGGCTCCGCCCACGCCGAAGGGGGCGGGACGGCGGTGGTGGTCAACAACCTGGGGACGCCCCCGCGCCGCCCGCGTCTGCCCCGGCGCTCACGATCCTGGTGCTTGCCGCCAATCCGCTGGACACCGCACGGATGCGTCTCGACGCCGAGGTGCGCGCTATCGACGCTGCGCTGCGCCAGGGGGATGCGGCCAGGCGCTGGACGCTGCAGCAGCAGTGGGCCGTGCGCAGCGGCGACCTGGTGGATGCGC
>JAPKMV010000693.1 GCA_026645635.1 Caldilineaceae bacterium | reverse complement strand
CCCGGTACGGCTCCGGGTAAATCTTGTAGACCCGCTCTTCGATCTGGTCCGGCGGCGTGAATTCGGTGGCGCGCTCGTTGCTCCCGCGCACCATCTTCAGCCGCTGCCAGAGATCTCGCTCCGGCGGCAGCGGTGGGCGATCCTCGGCGAACCACCCCTGGCGCCGTTCGGGACAGGCGTCGCTCGGCTGCGTCCCCGTGTCGGCGCAGACCTCGAACTGGCGAGCGCCGATGGGCGGCGTGAAGGCGACCGCCGGCTCGCCCGCATGGGCCACGCGCATAAACTCGTTCCAGATCGGCCCCGCGCCGGAGACGCCCGACACGTCCTGCATCGGCGTGTTGTCGGCGTTGCCCACCCAGACGCCGGTGACCAGTTGCGGCGTATAGCCCATCGTCAGATTGTCGCGATAATCATTGGTCGTGCCGGTTTTCACCGCCGCGGGCCGGTCGCCCAGATTGAGCACCGAGTTCGGCCCAAAGGAAGGCGTGCGTGCCTCGTTGTCGCTGAGAATGTCGCTGAGCAGGAACGCGTCCACCGGACTGACCACCTGTTGGCCGGTCGCCGGTTGACAGGGCTGTGCGCCCGCCTGGTCGCAGACGACATTGCCCTGCGCGTCGGTGATCTTGAGGATCGTCACCGGCGGGACGCGCACGCCGCCGTTGGCCAGCGCTGCGTAGGCGTCGGTCAGCTCGATCAGCGGAATCTCCCCCGCGCCCAGGCTGATCCCCAGCCCGTAGTCGGGGCGGGTGAGCGTCGTCACCCCCAGCCGGCGCATCAGTTCCAGGTAGTTGGGCAGCGTGGCCGCTTCCAGCGCACGCACTGCGGGAATGTTGTAGCTGTTGGCCAGGGCGGTGCGCACCGTTACCAGGCCGTGCTCGCGACCGTCATAGTTCTCCGGCACGTAGGGCGGGTTGGCGCCGTCGGGGAACGCGCCGCGGATGTCGGCGACCAGCGTGCCCGGCGTCCAGGCTTCGGCGCGCGGCTTCTCCGGCATCTCGAAGGTGGCGAGATAGACGAAGGGCTTGGTGGAACTGCCCGGCTGACGCGGCGCCAGCGCCATGTTCACCTGGCCGTCGATCTCTGGGTTGTCGAAGTCGGCGCTGCCCACCAGGGCGACCACCTCGCCGGTCTGCGGGCGCAGCGCCACCAGCGCGCCGTTGGAGACATTGCGATCCGCCAGCCGCCCCACCTGCTCGGCCACGATGCGCTCTGCCTCGGCCTGGAGCCGCGGGTCGAGGGAGGTGGTGACGCTGTAGCCAGCCTGGTACAGCCCTTCCGGTCCCAGCAACTGTTCGAGCTGCTGGCGCACGTACAGGGTGAAATGGGGGGATTTGAGATCAAAGCGCAGCGGCGCATAGACCAGCGGCTCCGCCCACGCCGCGTCCGCCTCCGCCGCGGTGATGTAGCCTGCCTCGACCATCAACCCCAGCACCACGCCCTGCCGCTCGCGGGCGCGATCCGGGTGCGTGTAGGGATCGTAATAGGCGGGCAACTGCGGCAGCCCGGCCAGCAGCGACGCCTCGGCCAGGGTCAAGTCGCCCACTTCCTTGCCAAAGTAGGTCTCGGCGGCCGCATCGATGCCGTAGGCCAGGTTGCCGTAGTAGACCTCGTTCAGATAGAGTTCGAGGATCTCCTCTTTGCTGTAGCGCCGGGTGATCTCCGCCGCCAGGATCGCCTCCTGAATTTTGCGGGTGGCCGTGCGGTCCGCGCTGAGCAGCACACGCTTGACCAACTGCTGGGTGATCGTGGAGCCGCCGGAGACGATGTCGCCCTCCTGCACCGCGTAATAGAGCGCGCGCAGCAGCGCCACGGGGTCGATGCCGGGGTGCTCGAAGAAATTGGCGTCTTCCGTGGCGACCGTGGCGTCGATCACATCCTGTGCAATCTGTTCGAGAGTCACTTCCACGCGGCGGCCGGCGTTGGGATCGAAGACCTCGTTGAGCAGATTGCCCTCTCGGTCATAGATGCGCGTGCTCTGGAAGGCGCTGGCGCGCTGGCGCAGCTCCGCCGGCGCGGGCAAGTCGCGCGCGATGAGCGCATAGCCGAGCACCGCCAACGCCGCGACCAGCGCCGCCAGGGTAACGAAGGCCAACACACCGCTCACGATGCCTGCGCCAAAGCGGTTGCGCGGGGCTTGCGGCGTCGAAATTGGCGCCTGTTGTGGTGGCAGCGGTTTTAACTCGTACATGAATTCAACTCTCTTGTCGTGACGTAGGGGCATGATGCATCATGCCCAGGAGCGATGTATCGCCCAAGGGGTTTGGCACGCCAAACCCGTACAAGTCTGCTATGAGGGCGCATGGCGTTAATCCGGCCATGTCCACGGCAGCGTGTTCTGGTAGATCCACGCCGTAGTGTGCCAGGCCTGCAAGATGATGAGCGGCAGCAGCGCCAGCAACCAGCGCCGCTGCACCAGCACCTGCGCGGCCACGGCTGCCAGCAGCAGCGTCGCCGGCAGCGCGGCCAGACTGAACAGATCCCAGTCGCGCTGGCCGCCGTAGTCCGGGTTCCACACAAAGGTGAAGGCCAGGTAGAAAACGCTGGCGGTGGCCAGGAACCCGATTTGACCGGCAGCGGTGTTGCGCCGGCTGAGCTTGTCGAAGCCGGCGTTAGTGCGGATGCGCAGAAACCATCTCCCCAATCCGAGCACCGCCAGCGCCGGCAGCACGATCGGCGCCACGAGCATCTGTCCATTCAGCCAGTCGCGCAGATGCGCCCAACTGAACATCGTGTATCGCTCCCAACGCGTCGTCGTCTCGAAGAGCGGCACAAACCAGCGAGCGTCACCGCCCCCCGGCCGGTCGGTGTTGAGCAGGGCATAGACGCCATGCCCGCTCCATTCCATCCAGGCAAAGGTGGCGACGCCCACCGCCGCCATAGGCAGCATGATCTGTAGGACGACGCGGAGGCCGCTCTGGTTTCCTTGCCAGCTTCGCCAGCCCAGGTAAAGCAGCGCTGG
>JAPKMV010000692.1 GCA_026645635.1 Caldilineaceae bacterium | reverse complement strand
TGGCGTGGTGGGCGGGCACGCTGCTCGTCGTCACTGCGCCGATGACCACCACCGGGTTGTACAACGTCGCCAACCGCATCGCCAACTACAAGCGCGTCAACATGGGCTACTTTTGGGAAGGCGCGCGCAGCAACGTCGGCAAGGGCGTGCTGCTCTTCTTGCTGGTTGTGGCGATGCCGCCGCTGATCCTTTTCAGCATGACATTCTATCTGGCCAACGGCGATTGGCTGTTGCTGCTGGCCGTGGTCATGGGGTGGGTGCTGCTGCTGTGGCTGATGGCCGGGCAGTTCTTCTTCCCCCTCTTCTGGCAGCAAGAAAAGCCCTCGCTGCCCTTGATCTTGCGCAATAGTTTCGTGCTGGCCGTGCGCCATCCCCTCTATGCGATCCTGATGCTGATCTTCCAATTCGTGCTGATCATCCTGAGTGTGGTGTTGGTGGCGCCGATCGTGTTGCTCCTGCCCGGCATGATCGCGCTGGCGCAGAACCATGCGCTCACCGGGCTGCTGCAGGACATGGGGCTGGCTCCGGAACCGCCGGTCAAGTCCGGCACATGAGCGGGGAAGCAGGCGCGCCGGCCAACTCCTTGACGATTGCGCCGCGCAGCCGCATCGTCACCACCGCTGAAATGCAGGCGATGGAGCGCGCCGCCGATGCCGGCGGCCATTCATTTGCGACGATGATGGCGCGCGCCGGCCGGCAGGTGGCCGATGAGATCCTGCTGCGCTACAACGCCCGCGCGGTGTTGGTGCTGGTGGGGCCGGGCAACAACGGCGGCGATGGCCTGGTTTGCGCCAGAGAACTGCAAGCCGCCGGCGTCCAGGTGCGCGCCTATCTTTGGCAGCGGCGCACGGAGCCGGAGGCTGACTACGAGGGGCACTATCAGGCGCTGGTTGCGGCTGGCGTCGCCACGGCCCGCATCGACGCCGATCCGGACCTGGCCATTCTCGCCGAATGGCTGCGCTGCTCTGTTGTGGTGGATGCCCTGTTGGGCACCGGCGCCAATCGTCCTGTCACCGGCGACCTGGCAAGGCTGCTGGCTGCGGTCAACGCGGCGCGCGCCGAACAGCGCTTTCAGGTGGTGGCGGTGGACTGCGCCAGCGGGTTGAACTGTGACACCGGCGCAGTCGATCCGTTCACGCTGCGGCCGGATTTGACGGTCACCTTTGCCCACGCCAAGCGCGGCCACTATCTCTTCCCCGGCGCCGGTTTTGTCGGTGAGCTGGTGGTGAGCGATATCGGCATTCCTGCTGCGCTGGCGGCCGATCTGTACACCTTTGCGCTAAACCCTGGGATGGTGAGCAGTTGGCTGCCGTCACGGCCTGCGGACAGCCACAAAGGCGCTTTTGGCAAGGTGATGTTGGTGGTCGGCAGCGAGCAGTTTCCCGGCGCCGCCTACCTCAGTTGCGCCGGCGCCGGGCGGGCGGGCGCAGGGCTGGTGACCGGTGCAGTCGCACGCACCGTCTGGCCGCTGGCTGCCGGTCGCCTGGCCGAGGCGACGTGGCTGCCCCTGCCCGTCGTCGACGTGGACGGCGTGCAGCGGGTCATTGCCGCCGAGGCCAGCGCGGCCATCGCGGCCAGGCTCGGCGGCTACGATGCGCTGGTGCTGGGCTGTGGGCTGGGCAATGCGCCGGCGACGCGCCAGCTTGTGGCCGATCTGCTGGCGGAGCAGGGGGCGCTCCCGGCTACGCTCATCGACGCCGATGGGCTGAACTGTCTGGCGCAGCTTGCCGACTGGCCGGCGCGGCTGCCCGCAGCCTGCGTGTTGACGCCCCATCCGGCGGAGATGGCGCGGCTGTGTGGGCTGACGGTGGCGGAGGTGCTGGCGCAGCGCTGGGAACTGGCGCGTCGCATGGCAGCGGCCTGGCGGTGCGTCGTGCTGCTCAAAGGGCCGTATACGGTGATCGCCGAACCGGGCGGCTGGTTGGCGGTGCTGCCGGTGGCGACGGCGGCGCTGGCCACTGCCGGCTCCGGCGATGTGCTGGCCGGCGTGATCGGCGGGCTGCTGGCGCAGGGGTTGGCGCCGTTCCAGGCCGCGTGCGCAGGCGCATGGCTCCATGCCCAGGCAGGGCTGCGCTGCGCCGCGGAGCTTGGCGTGGCCGGCGTCCTGGCGGCGGACCTGCTGCCGCGGTTGCCGCTGGCGCTGGCCGCGCTGCAAGACAATCGAATGTAGGGGCGAGGGGCGAGGGGCGATGTCTGCCGGTCACGATTCTCCTTGCTGTTCGCAACGTGGGCGCACGGCGCCATTGCGCTCCGCAGGGCATGGACACATCAAGAAAGGGAACTAAAAAATGAGTGCAGCGATTGGCGATCTCAATCCGAGTAACACTCGGATCATTGTTGACACCAGCAGCAATGTACCCGATGAAATGCTGCAACGATACCGCATGATCGAAGTGCCCACGCTGGTGATCTTCGGCGATCAATCGTTCCAGAACAAACATGAGTTGAGCGAAGCTGCCGACCACCAGCCAGCCGCCACCCGCCTATTTTGCCAATGCCTACCAGCGGGCCATGGAGGAGGGCGCCAGCCACATTGTTGTGGTCACCGTTTCGGGCAAACTCTCCGGCACCTTTCGCTCCGCGCAGATGGCTGCCCAGGAGTTCGGCCCCGAACGGTTCACGCTGTGGGACTCGAACAGCATCAGCATGGGGGGCGGCTGGCAGGCGATCACCGCGGCGCGGCTGATCGAAGCGGGCATCCCTTATGCGACCTTCTCCGAGCGAATGAACAAACTGCGCGCCGACATCATTGGCTTTGCTGCCCTGGAGACATTAAAATACGTGGCGCGCAGTGGGCGCGTCGGCAATTTGCAGGCCGGCATCGGCGAACTGCTGCAAGTGAAGCCGATTCTGGAACTGTGGGATGGCGAGGCGACGGTGATTGCCCGGGCGCGCGGGCGCAAGCGCTCGCTGCAGGATGTCATCGACCGGCTGCACAAGTATTACGGCGAGCGGCCTATCCACGTCG
>JAPKMV010000691.1 GCA_026645635.1 Caldilineaceae bacterium | reverse complement strand
CTCGTATCTGCGGTTTTAGGGTGATGGGGTTTTCGGGTGTTGGGTGAGGAGCAATTGCGCCCCAACACCCCAAGACCCTAAAACCCCATCACCCCACCTCAAGGAGGAGGAAACACATGCCCATCTTCTCACCTCGTCGCTATCAGCCAGCGTATCTGCCGCTGCGCCGGGACAAGGCGGCAGTGCGCGCGTTTACCGCGTTCGAGCGCACGGTCAAGGGTGCGCTCTTTGGCTGCCGTATGTGCGGCAACTGCATCTTGCAGGAAACAGCCTTCGTCTGTCCCATGACCTGCCCGATGGGGCTGCGCAACGGGCTGTGCGGTGGCGCCTCCGCAGAACACTGCGCCGTGGACCCGACGCGACCCTGCACCTGGTTCAAGATCTACGAGCGGGCTGAGCGGCTGGGCCGCCTCGACCAGTTGCTCGAAATCAACGCGCCGTTGGATGGCAATAAGGTGGGACACGAAACCTGGCTCGACGCACTGCGCCTCTGGCGCGAGCGCGACAAAGGGCCGCATCCCATCGAACTGGTCACCGACCGGGAGAAGTTCCAGCAGGAGTGGGACAGCTTCTTCCATGACCTGCGCCAGCCCGCCTGGTGGGAGGGCGACGCGGCCTATCACCCGCCGGCCTACAGCGAGCCGATCTCCGGCCTGGAAGCCGGGCTGCGCTCCGGCGCTTTTGTAGTGACGGCCGAGATCGCGCCGCCGCTCACCGCTTCAACCAAGCTGCTGGACAAGAAGGTGAACATGCTGCGCGGCTATGTGACCGCAGCGAACTTCACCGACAACGCCTCCGCGGCAGCGCGCATGAGCAGCATCGCCTCCAGCAAGCTCTGTCTGGACGACGGCCTGGAGCCGGTGATGCAACTCCAGGCGCGCGACCGCAGCCGGGTGGCGCTGGAGTCGGACGCGATGGGCGCGGCGGGGCTGGGCATCCGCAACATCCTCTGCCTGAGCGGCGACCATGCCTGCTTTGGACCCTCGCCGTCGTGCAAACCCGACCAATCGGACCTGGATGCGGTGCAGTTGCTCTGGATGCTGCGGCGTATGCGCGACGAGGGCAAATACCTGGACGGTCGCGAGATTAAGCAGCGGCCGCAGTGGTTCCTGGGTGCGGCCGGTTCGCCCTTTGGCGCGCCGCCGAAGTACGAGGCGATCCGCGCCGAGAAGAAGATCAACGCCGGCGCACAGTTCATCCAGACCCAGCCGATCTTCGACCATGCCCACTTCCTGGAGTGGCTGGCGGCGCTGGACCAGCGCAACCTGCTCGACAAGGTCTACATCCTGGCGGGGATCGTGCCGCTGAAGAGCAGCCAGGCCGCGCACTTCATGGCCGACACGGTGCCCGGCGTGGTGGTGCCGCCGGCGGTGCTGGCGCGCATGGACGCCGCCGGCGAGGACAAGGAGGCGCAGCAGGAGACCGGCATCGCCATCGCCCTGGAACTGCTGGAGCAGCTGCAGCAGACGCCCGGCATTCACGGCGTCCACATCATGGCCGTGCACTGGGAAGAGGTGGTGCCGCGGCTGATCGACGACGCAGGGCTGCCGCGACCGGTGCTGGCAGGGGAGCGGGTGATGGCGTGAGCGGATAGGCCGGCTTGCCACTCGCACGGCAAACAAGGCTGGCAGACAGCGCAGTCTTGCCAGCCTTGTTGATCATAGCAAGTTCATGCTATGCTTGCCTCCGCACTTGCTTTCGCGGACTGACCACAAGTGGTTGTGTCAGAGGTGCCAGGGTGTTTCAAATCGTCTACGAGTACACAAATCCGTGGCCCAAAGAAGGCCCCCTGCGTATGGAACTGCAATACGCCGGCGAAATCGCTGTATCCCCGGATCAGGCGCGACGGCGAGCGAATGGTTTCTTGAGTCGTGAGGTGGCGTTGTTTGCCGAAGCAGACACACCAGTCTTAATGCTTGGCAGCCGCCCAATCTGGCGCATGAGCGTTCACCTGATGCTGCGCGGCAAAGGTGACATGGGGCAAATTGGCGTACTCGATGTCGATGCTGTGACCGGCGAGATTATCCCACTCTCAGAGCAACAGATTCGAGAGATACAAACCCATGCCCGCACAATTGTTGCCGGTTCCCCACAAGCAACAACGCCAGCAAGCTGATTGCCTTGCCGCGTGTGCATCGATGGTGCTGGCATACTATCACATTCACATTGGCTACGACTTGTATCTGAGCCGGCTCCAGGTTGACGAAATTGGCACGCCTTTCGGCAATCTGCGCTTCCTCAGGTCGTGGGGGGCGCAAGTCAAGATCGAACATGGCAGCATGGAACGCCTGCGAGCAAATTTGTCGCATGGCACACCTGTAATCGTTGCTGTTGCCACCGGAGAATTGCGATCTTACTGGTCCGAAGCCACCAGCCACGCCATCGTAGTTATTGGTGTGGACGAAGAACTTGTTTATGTCAATGACCCTGCCTTTCCAGTAGCTCCTCAGCTCATTCCGGCTGCCGAATTTGAGTTGGCGTGGCTGGAGAGAGATTACCTCAGCGCAAGCCTCCGACTGAATTCGTAAAAGGCACTGTTCTTGACTGGAGTTGGGACTTTCATGTTCAGCCTTGCGGAGAGATAGAATGCCCAAAATCGCAATCACGGGCAAGGGCGGCGTGGGCAAGACCACGCTGGCCGCGCTGCTCGCCCATGTTTACGCGGCCGAGGGGCGCACCGTCCTGGCCATCGACGCGGACCCGGCGGCGAGCCTGGCTTACGCGCTGGGCTTCCCGCGGGAACTGGCCGACGCCATCACGCCCATCGCCGAGATGGAGGATCTGATCTTCGAGCGCACCGGCGCCAAACCGGGCACCGTGGGCGGCTACTTCCGCATCAACCCACGCGTGGACGACATCCCCGACAGCCTCAGCGCCGAGTATCGCGGGGTGCGGCTGCTGCAGTTGGGGACGATCAAGCAGGGCGGCTCCGGCTGCATCTGCCCGGAGAGCGCGCTGCTGCGCAACCT
>JAPKMV010000690.1 GCA_026645635.1 Caldilineaceae bacterium | reverse complement strand
CCGGCCCGGTGATGCACGGAACCGCGCGCATCACCAACCTGCCCTGGTTTGTGGACGCCGCTGCCATCTGCGCCCGTTTCCACTTTGACCGCATCCACCTGCTCAACGACGTGCAAGGCACCGCGGCGGCCGTGCCCTATCTGGGGCCGGAGTATCTCTCCACCCTGCGCGCGGGCACAGCGGATCCTGCGGGCGCCATCGCCGTCATCGCGCCGGGGACCGGGCTGGGCGAATCCTTCCTCACCTGGAATGGCCATCGCTATGTGGCGCACCCTACCGAGGGCGGCCACTCGTCCTTTGCGCCCGGCTCGCAGGAAGAGGTGCAGTTGCTCAACTATCTCTATCCGCGCTTCGGCCACATCAGCTATGAGCGGGTCTGCTCCGGCATCGGCATCCCGAATCTCTATGATTTCCAGCGTTCCACCAACCGCTTCGAGGAACCGGAGTGGCTGACCACGCAGCTTGCCGCCGTGACCGATCCGACGCCGATCATCGTCAACACCGCGCTCAACCGCCAGGCGGACATTTGCGTCGCCACGTTGGACCTCTTCGTGCGCATTCTCGCCAGCGAAGTCGGCAACATGGCGCTCAAGGTGCTTGCCACCGGCGGTATCTTCCTGGGCGGCGGCATTCCCCCGCGCGTCCTGGCCCGGCTGCAGCAGCCGGACTTTATCGAGGCGACCACGCAGAAGGGGCGCTTCAAGCGGCTGTTGGAAGCGATGCCCTTGCATGTGATCCTCGACCCGCAGGTGACGCTGCACGGCGCGGCCTTCGAAGCGCTGGCGATGCAACAGGAGTAGTTCGCCATGAGCATCCGCCGCTATTTCGACCAACAACTCAGCGACCTGCGCGACCGCATCCTGCTGATGGGCAGCCGCGTCCAGGAGGAGCTGAACCTGGCGATGGCTGCATTCGCCTCGCTCGACCCCGACAAAGCCAACGCCGTCTATGCCGCCGACCGCGTTGTCAACGAGACGCGCTTCGAGATCGAGGAGATCTGCTTCACCCTGATCGTGACGCAGCAGCCCGCCGCGCGCGACCTGCGCACGATCATCGCCGCCATGAACGTGATCGTCGACCTGGAGCGCATGGGCGACCAGGCCAAGGGCATCGCCAAAGTTGTGCCCCATCTGCTCAAAAACCCCGGCCAGGAGCGACCGCCCGAACTGCGCCAGATGGGCGAGATCGTGGGCAAGATGCTGGCCGACACGATGACGGCCTACGCCACCAACGACGTGGAACTGGCCCGAGAGATCGCCAGCCGCGACGATGCTGTGGATATGCTCTATGCCCAGGTCTTCAACAAGATCCTGGGGCAGATGGCGAACGCGGGCACTGCGGAAAAGGCGGAGTCGGTCTACGAGGTGCTGCGCGTGGCGCGCGAACTGGAGCGCTACGGCGACCTGGCCACCAACGTGGCCGAGCGGGTGATCTATCTGGTCACCGGCGCGCACCTGGAGCTGAATGTCGATCAATGAGTAATGGTCAATTGTCAATTGTTAATGGTCGATGGTCGCCGCGGACGTGGCTGTCAACAATTGACAATTAACAATTGACCATTGACCATTGACCATTGATCATTGAACTCTTGCCTGGGTCAGGCTGGCTGAGGATTTGCGCGGTGGCGGGCCGCTGGTTATCTTGAGCGCTCGCTCCCAGGAGTCACGCTCGCTGCCGTAGGTTTCTCCGCGAAACTGCACGTCCTGCTTGCGGATGTATTCTGTCAGCTCGCCGTGGAGCCGCTGCCAGATGGTGCGCTGGGCGGCGATGAGCGCGGCGTGGGCCTGCGTCTTGCCGGGCTGCGCCAGGGTCAGGCGCAGATGTGGCAGACACAGGCCGTTGCCCGCCGTAAATGGTTCGACCAACGTGTGGGCGCCGGGCGTGAGGCAGACGAGCAGCGCCTGCGCTGCATCCGCTTCGATGCGCTGCACGTGGTCACAGACCGGGCACGCCGCCGCCGGCGCCAGAAACGCCTCGCCCGCCTCGACCCCGCCCCGCCGCCCGCGCAGGCGATCCCACATCGACCCGCCGCCAGCCGCCGCGCTCGGATCGTCCAGCGCGGCGATCAACGCCTTGATCACATCGGCGAGCAGGATCGCGGCGCCGCCGACGCCGCCCGGCCGGTCGAGTCGCCAGCCATGCTCGCGGCAGAACCCGTAGGAAGCCACCACGCGCCGCCGCGCATCGACATCGGTCACCGTCTCCCACAACAGCGCGTTGATGAAGCTCTCGGCGCTGCGGTCGGCCAGGCTGCAGAGCGGGCAGCCGCCCGCCGCGCATGCGTCGCGCAGGTCGTGGTAGTAGGCGCGGGATTCAGTCATGGCTCTCCCCTGGGTTACACCAGCACCGTGCGGCGCTGGTACGCTCTGAACAGCCGGTAGACCTGCTGAACGATGCCGATGATGACAAAGGTGACGATCACGGCGATCCCGACGCGCAGGCCAGGGTCCGCCGGCGCAAAGGTGAGCAGCGGCGCCGGGTTGGTCAACATGTGCAGCAAAATGGCGAGGCCGGCGACTTCGAGGGCAATGCTGACGCCACGCGTCACCAGGCTCCAGCGACCGCGCAGCAGCACCACCGCGTTGAGCACCAGCTCGGCAACCCAGACGAAGGAGAGCCAGGGAACATAGTCCCACCAGGCCGGCGACATGATCTGCACCACCGTTACGTTATCAAGCACCACCGGCCCTGTCCAGCGGGCAAAGGTGTTGAGCAGCACAATCAGCACGGCCAGGGCGACCATGCTGGCAATGGTGTCGCCCACCTTGACGCGGTCGTAGTCGTCCACCGGCGGCAGCGTGCGCGGGTCCCAGGCGGGGGGCGCTTCCGTCGACTTCACCCCGCCGAAGCGCTCGACCAGGGCAAAGATCAGCACGATCATACCGAAGGTCTGCAAGAGGCCGCTGGTCAGCCCGCCCAGTGCATCGAGCGGGGTGAAGGTTTCACGGTCCACCCCCACGCTGACGGCTA
>JAPKMV010000068.1 GCA_026645635.1 Caldilineaceae bacterium | reverse complement strand
CCTTCTCACCCCCTCACCCTCCTCCCCCCCTGCACCGCCGTCCTCGCCCTCCTCACCGCCGCGCTCGCCGACGAACCGCCGGCCACGCTGCAAACGCCGGGCATCCTGCGCGCCGGCTTCGACGCGGAACTGGACGGCCTGGTGGAGAAGAGCCGCCACGCCAAGGAGTGGATCGCCAACCTGGAGCATGTGGAGCGGCAGCGGCTGGACATCAGGACCCTCAAGGTCGGCTACAACAAGGTCTTCGGCTACTACATCGAAGTCACCAACAGCCAGGTCGGCAAGGTGCCGCCGGAGTACATCCGCAAGCAGACCATCGCCAACGGCGAGCGCTTCATCACGCCCGACCTGAAGGAGTACGAGACGCTGGTGCTCAACGCCGACGAGCGGCGGCTGGAGATCGAGCAGCGCATCTTCGCCGAAGTGTGCAGCCAGATTGCGGCCCACGGCGAGCAGTTGCTGGCGCTGGCCGCCGCGCTGGCCGAACTCGACGCACTGGCCAGCCTGGCCGAGGTCGCGCTGCTGCGCCGCTACGTGCGCCCGGCGGTGGACGACGGCCCGGCGATCGAGATCGTGGCGGGGCGCCATCCCGTCGTGGAACTGATGCTGACCGACGAACCGTTCGTGCCCAACGACACGGCCCTGCTGCCGGAGAGCGCGGTGCAGATCATCACCGGACCGAACATGAGCGGCAAGAGCACCTACCTGCGCCAGACCGCGCTGATCACCTTGCTGGCGCAGATCGGCAGCTTCGTGCCCGCCGACGCCGCGCGCATCGGCGTGGTGGACCGCATCTTCACGCGGCTGGGCGCCAGCGACGAGATCCACCGCGGGCAGTCCACCTTCATGGTGGAGATGGTGGAGACGGCCAACATCCTCAACCACGCCACCAGCCGCAGCCTGCTGGTGCTCGACGAGATCGGCCGCGGCACCAGCACCTACGACGGGCTGGCCATCGCCTGGGCGGTGATCGAGTACATCCACAACCACCCGAAGCTGCGCGCCAAGACGCTCTTTGCCACCCACTACCACGAGCTGACCGACCTGGCAGAGCGGCTGCCCTACGTGGTCAACTACAACGTGGCCGTGGACGACAGCGGCGGCGGCGAGGATGTGGTCTTTCTGCGGCGCATCATTCCCGGCAAGGCCGACCGCTCCTACGGCGTGCATGTGGCGCGCATGGCCGGGCTGCCGCTGGCTGTAGTCAACCGCGCCGAGGAGATTCTAACCGACCTGGAGCGCAGCGGCGCGGCCGGCCCGCGCCGCCTCTACGAGCCGGAAGCGAAGCGGGGCAAGAGCGCCGTCGCCACCCAGGTCGCGCTCTTTGCCGAGGTGCATCCGGCGGTGGAGGCGCTGCGCAAGCTGGACGTGAACGGCCTGACGCCGCTGGACGCGCTGAACCGGTTGTATGAGCTGCAGAAACTGGCGCAGTGAGGAGATGCGAGGGGCGAGTTGCGAGGGGCGAGGGCGCTGGGTGGATTTTGTCACCTGCACATCGCAAGGTAGACTTGTGACGCGGTTACAGCATTGAGGAGGATGTCACATGAGCAGTATGGCGGTTCTGACTTTGCCACAATTGCGAATTCTGCCGGGCACGCTGCCGCTCGATAATGCCGTGCGTATCGAGTTGGAAGAAGGTGTGCCGGTCTTTCATGCTTCGTCCGCCGTGCAGGCAAGGATTGAGACGCTGCTTGACAAACAGCGTGCGTCCCGCTTGTCGAAAAGCGAGAATCAGGAGCTTGACCTGTACGAAGAGGTCGATGACTATCTGAGTTTCGTCAATCGCGCCGTCCGCGATTTGCTTCAAGCTGAGTCACATCAGGTGGCCTAACCATGCCAGCGCGGCGCCGAATCCCCCAAGGTGTATTGAACGCTGTGCGTGAACGCGCCGCAGGTCTGTGTGAGTACTGTCATACCACAGAGCAGTGGCAGTATGTTCGCTTCACCGTCGATCACGTCATCTCGCTTGCACAGGGCGGCGCCGACGACATCGAGAATCTGGCGCTGGCCTGTTTTCACTGCAATCGCCGCAAGTCCGATCATGTGACGGGAATTGACCCCGAAACGGGTCTGCCCTGCCATCTCTTTCATCCTCGCACTATGCGCTGGCAAGATCACTTCATCTGGTCACAAGATCGGCTCGATATCGTGGGCGTGACGCCCGTCGGCCGCGCAACTGTTGCGCTGCTCGAAATGAATCGACCGCGGATACGCAGCATTCGACTGGCTGATATTGCGGTAAACCGGCATCCACCGAAAAGTGATCCTGTTGAGGTATCCCAATGACCACACCCACTGCCTTGACCGACGGCCAAATCCAATACGCCTTGCAGCAACTGCCAGCCTGGTCGGTGGTGGATGGCAAACTGCACCGCGAGTTCCGCTTCAAGAACTTCGTCGAGGCCTTCGGCTTCATGGCGCGCGTGGCGCTGCTGGCCGAGGCGCTCAACCATCACCCGGAATGGTCGAACGTCTGGAACAAAGTGGTGATCGACCTGGTCACGCATGAGGCGGGCGGCGCGATCAGCGAACGCGATGTGACGTTGGCGCAGCGCATCGATGCGTTGGTGTGAAAGGAGATCGTCCATGCCTGTGACTGTTCGCCGCCATTGGCGCCTGCTCAACAGCCTGCTCGTGCTGACATTGCTCATTGCACCTGCGCCGCTGCACGCCGTTCCCCAGGTCAGCATCAAAATCAGCCATCCGCTCAGCGGGCCGCAGCGCGTGCTCGACTTCCGCATCAGCCCCGACGGCAGCCGCATCATCTATCGCGTGGCGCGCTCCCTGCCGCCGGACCAGGACAACCCACCACCGCCGCCCGCCGATCTCTTCAGCGCGCCGGCAACCGGCGGCGCCGCAGTGCAGCTCAACCCGCCGGCCACGCAGGAGGGCGAGAATATCGAGAGCTACCAGTTCAGCCCTGACGGCAGCGAGGTGATCTTCACGCGCTCCTTCAGCGACACGACCCTTGGCAACGTCTTCGCGATCTTCCGCACACCAGCGGCCGGCGGGACGCTCACGCCTGTCAGCGGCCCGATTGCGATCGGCGCACGCAACGCGCGCGACTTTGTCGTGGAGGTCGAACCGGCCACCGTACAGTTTGCCATGAGCGACGGTTCGGTGCGCACCATCAACACCACCGTGCGCCACAATGCGCTGCCCGAACGTATCTCGAGCATCACCGACGGCACCAGCAACACCTTCTTTTTCGGCGAGCAGGTCAACAACCTGCTGCAATTTCCCTACGAGGGCACAGCGCGCCATCTCAACCCAAGCCTGACCGGCGGCGGCGCAGTCTATGACTTTGCCATCACGCCTGACGGCACGCGCGCCATCTACCGCGCCGACCAGAACCTGGACGGCGCCATCGAGCTTTTCAGCGTGCCCGCAGACGGCTCCGACACCGGCTTCCGCATCAGCGGCCCGCTGGTGGCCGGCGGCGATGTCATCGACTTTCAGGTCAACGCTGCATCGACGCGCGCCGTTTATCGCGCCGACCAAACCACCAACGGCGTCGCGGAACTCTACAGCGCGCGCACCAACGGCGGCATCGTCGCCAAACTCAACGCGCCGCTGACGCTGGGCGGCGAGGTGAAGGAATTTGTGTTCAGCCCAGACGGCAGCCTGGTGCTCTATCTGGCCGACCAGGATTTTGACGGGCAGTTTGGCCTCTATGCCGTGGCGACTGCCGGCGGCAGCGGCGTCACGACTATCAGCAGCGGCTTTGCCGGGCGCAGCATCCGCGCCTATCGCATCAGCCCGGACGGTGACTTCGTCTACATGGTCGATGCGATCGGGAGCGGGCTGGCGCTTTTCCGCCGCCCGCTGGCCCTGGGTGGAACCTTCATGGAGGCGCTGCCCGGCCCGCCTGTGGCCAATGTGGCCAGACCGGACATCAAGTTCGACGCTGCCGGCTCGCGCCTGGTCTATCTGGCCGACGCCGGCAATGATGGCCGCTTCGAACTGGCAAGCATCGACCTGGCCAGTAGCGGCGCCTTGACCGTCAACCCACAAATCAACGGGCCGCTGGCCCCTGGCGGCAATATCCGCGCCTTCCAGATCAGCCCCGACGGCCAGCGCGTGGTCTACGCCGCGGACCAGAACTCGGCGGGGGTGATCGAACTGTTTACCGTGCCCATCGGCGGCGGCGCGGTGGAGCGGGTCAACGGGGACCTACCCCCGGGCGGCAGCGTGCGCACCCAGCAGAACGCCATCCAGTTCAGCCCCGACGGGCGCGCCGTCTACTATCTCGCCGACCAGGAGACGCCGGGTGTGACGGAGATTTTCGCCGCGTTCGATGCACCGGTGATCTCATTCACCCAGAATGGCTATGTGGTGGCCGAGGACGGCAGCCTGGCGACCGAACTAGCCGTGGAGCGCAGCGGCGCGTTGGTCATGCCCGCTCACGTGCGTGTGCAACTGACCGGCGCGCCCGATGGCGGTACGGCGACCGGTGGCGCCAGCCTGGGCAGTGGCATCGATTTTGTGGACAATGTGCGCGAAGTGGCCTTTGCCAGCGGCGAAATCTCCAAGACCTTCACAGTGGCGCTCAACAACGATGGTGTCGCCGAACCGGCCGAAGAGTTCAACATGCAGCTTTTCGAGCCGTTGACGGCGACTATCGGTGCGCCGGACAACTTGCAAGTGACGATCCTGGATTCGGCCAGCGCGCCGCTCTTGGAGGACCGCACCTATCAGACGCCAGAAAATCGCCCCAATGGGACGGTGTTGACGCCGCTGCGCGCTGCGCCGGACGCCACGGGTGTGATCACCTATGCGATCCTCTCCGGCAACACCTTCAATGCCTTCCGCATCAACGCTGCAGGCGCACTCGTGGTCAACAACAGCGCCGCACTCGACTTCGAGAGCAGCGCATTTGCCACGCTGCCCGCACCCGGCTTCAAGCTGCTCGTGGAAGCACGCAGCGACACCGGCTCGGTCGACACGGCGACATGGCGCGTCAACCTGACCAACGTGGAGGAGCCGCCCAGCTTCCTGGGCCAGACGCGCAGCATCGCCGAGAACAGCCCCAACGGCCGGCTGGTGGGGGCGATCTTGAGCGCCAGCGACCCGGAGCGGGGACCGATCACCTTCACCCTGTCGTCCAACGTCTTTGCCATCACTGCCGGCGGCCAGCTTTCGGTCAAGAACAGCAGCGCGCTGGACTTCGAGACGACCAAGTTCTTCGACTTGATCGTCTCGGTCATCGACCGCAGCGGCCTCAGCACCGCGGCCACGGTGCGGGTGAACGTGACGGATGTGGCCGAGGGCGATCCCACGGCGCCGGCCATCGACAGCATCAGCCCCGGGGTCGCCATCGTCGGCGGCAGTGGCTTCAAACTGTTCGTCACCGGGCGCAACTTCACCGCAAACTCGGTCGTGCGTTGGAACGGCAGCAACCGCACCACGATTTTGTCCAACGGCAAGCTCATCGCTGCCATCCCGTCAAGCGACATCAAAACAACCAAGATCGCCGCCATCACCGTGCGCAATGCCGACGGTAGACTATCCAATAGCGTGTCGTTCCTTGTGAAGTTCGGGCTGGTGGGCGTCGCCGCGCTCAGCGTCGAACCGACCGGTGCGCAGAGTGCAGTGGGCCAGACGACGGTCTTCAATCTGGAGTGGACCCACACCACGGCGCCCTGGCGCGCCATGAACGAGATGGACCTCCGGCTGATCGACGACGAGCGCATCCCGCTCTGGGTGCGCTACCAGGAGACGCGCGACGAAAACGGCGCCGACATCAGCACCATCCATCTGCTCAACGCCGACGGCACGCCGGCCGGCAGCGGGCGCTTCGGCGAGACGAAGGTGCTGGAGAATGAGACTGTGCGCATCGACCTGGCGCAGACCAGCTTCCAGGGTTCGGGTGAGAGCGGGTCGAACCTCCGCGTGCGTGTGCCGGTGATCTTCAAACAACCGGCAGTGCAGGCCGATCCCTACGACATCGAGATGTATGGCGTCGATGATCTGGGCGGCGAGCAGGGGCCGAACCTGATGGGCGTGTGGACGATCACGAACGCGGCGGTCTACCTGCCGGCGGTGCAGCGGTGAGTCGATAGACCGCGGATTTGGCGGATGAGGCGGATGCTCGCGGATTTCACCTAGATCAATCCGCGGAAATCCGTCCGATCCGCCTAATCTGCGGTCTATCGAAGTTGGTTAGGAGAGTTATGAACCACGGTGGATGGTGGCAGTACATCAGCCAGGACGAGCGCCGCAAGAAGGCGACCATCGACCGCGCGCTGCTGGCGCGGGTCTATCGCTACGCCCGGCCCTATTTGTTCGACATCTTCATGGTGCTGGTCGCCATCACCCTGCGCTCGTTGATTATGCTGCTGCCGCCGCTGGTGATCCGGCAGTTGATCGACGTGACGCTGCCGGAAGGCAACGCGATGCAGTTGAACCTGCTTGCCCTGGCGCTCTTTGCCGTGCCGCTGCTGGATGGCGTGCTCGGCGTCGTGCAGCGCCACTACAACGCCATCGCCGGCGAGGGCGTCATCTATGATCTGCGGCGCGAGACCTACGCGCATTTGCAACGCATGTCGCTCCGTTTTTTCACCAGTGTCAAGTCGGGCGAAATCGTCTCCCGCTTCAACTCCGACGTGGTCGGAGCGCAGAATGCCATCACCGGCACGATTCCCAACATCACGACAAATTTGGTGACGCTGGTTTCCACGCTGGCGATCATGTTGACCATCGAATGGCGGCTGACGCTGCTGGCCATCGCCGTGCTGCCGCTCTTTCTGCTGCCGGCGCGCCGGGTTGCGGTGTTGCTGCGCAAGTATCGGCGCCAGGCGATGGAACACAACGGCGCCATGAGCAGCCAGGTTTCCGAGACGCTGTCGGTCAACGGCGCGATCCTGGTCAAGAGCTTCGCCCGCGAACCGAGCGAACTGGCCAAATACGATGGGCTGGCGCGCGACATTCGCGACATTGGGATCAAACAGGCGCAGGTCGGCTACATCTTCTGGCTGGGCTTGGGCATGGCCGGCGCTATCGGCACCGCCGCGATCTACCTGGTCGGTGGGCACATGGTCCTGCAAGGCATCATCTCCATCGGCACCATCGTGGCCTTTGTTGCCTACCTGGCGCGGCTCTATGGGCCGCTGACCTCCCTCTCCACGGTGCAGACCGAATTCGCCAGCGCCATGGTCAGCTTCGAGCGCATGTTCGAGTTTCTCGACCTGCCCGTGGAGATTCAGGCGTCGCCCAACCCGGCGCCGCTGGGCCAGGTGGCCGGGCACATCCGTTTCGAGCGGGTCAGCTTCGAGTATGGTGAGCCGCTGGTGCTGGAGAAAGGGGTTGTCGTCGAGGACAACGCCGCCCCGGTCGTCGTCTACAAAGAAGGGCAGCAGTTGACCGACATCACCTTCGAAATGACGCCCGGCGCCCTGGTGGCCCTGGTAGGGCCGAGCGGCGCGGGCAAGACGACCATCACCTATCTGCTGCCGCGCTTCTACGACCCGACGGCCGGGCGCATCACCCTCGACGGCGTCGATCTGCGCGACATCGATCTCCATGAACTGGAGCGGCAGATCGGCATGGTGACGCAGGAGACCTACCTCTTTCACGACACGGTGCGCGCCAATTTGCTGTACGCCAAAGCGGATGCCACGCAGGAGGAGCTGGAAGCTGCGTGCCGGGCGGCCAATATCCACGAGGTGATCGCCACCTTGCCCAAGGGCTATGATACGGTGGTGGGAGAGCGCGGCTTCCGGCTCAGCGGCGGCGAGAAACAGCGCATCGCCATCGCCCGCGTCATCCTCAAAGACCCGCGCATCCTGGTGCTGGACGAGGCCACGGCCCACCTCGACACACAGAGCGAGGCGCTGGTGCAGGCGGCGCTGGAGCCGCTCTTCCGCGGGCGCACGAGCCTGGTCATCGCCCATCGCCTCTCTACGGTGCTCGCCGCGGACAAGATCCTTGTCATCGAGCGCGGGCGCATCGTGGAGCAGGGCCGGCACGAGGAGTTGCTGGCGCTGGACGGGTTGTACGCCAGCCTCTACCACACGCAGTTTCGCAAGGAAGACGAGCGGGAGTTGGCGGCGGTTTGAGGCCCCTGACGCTACGGCTTCCCTGGCACTTCGTGGCAGGAGCGGCAGCGCGCCTCGTAGCTCTCGCTGCCGCCCACCAGGATCACCGGGTCATCGTAGCGCGCCGGCTTGCCGTCGATCAGCCGTTGGGTGCGGCTGGCCGACGCGCTGCACGTCACGCAGATCGCGTTGAGCTTGTCCACCCGCTCGGCGCGCGCCAGCAACTGCGTCATCGGGCCGAAGGGTTCGCCGCGGAAGTCCTGGTCCAGTCCGGCGACGATCACGCACATGCCGCGGTTGGCCAGTGTGTCGCAGACGGCGGCGATGGCCATGTCGAAGAACTGCACCTCGTCGATGGCGACCACGTCGGTGTCGGGCCGCACCAGGGAGAGTAGTTCGTCGGCGCAGGCCACCACCACGGCATCTTCCCGCGCCACCCCGTTGTGCGACGCGACGCGCACCTGGCCGTAGCGGTTGTCGATGGCGGGTTTGAACAGTTGCACCTTCTTGCGGGCGATCTCGGCGCGGCGCACACGGCGCAGCAGTTCTTCGGTCTTGCCGCTGAACATCGAGCCGCAGACGATCTCGATCCAGCCGCCATTGGGTTGATAGTGCATGGGAACCTCACTGATGTAAAAATAGCGCACGCCAAGTCGCAAAGACGCCAAGCCGCACCGGATTTTCATCGTTATCGGCGCCGCGAAGGCATGAAAAAAGGGGCAGAGAATTCACTCCGCCCCTGTCATGACCTGTGGGACTGCCCCACCGCTCGCTTAGTTCTGCAGTTGCGGTGCGTAGCGGGCATAGACCTCGGCTGCCGCCGCTTCGGCGTCACCGCCGCGCGCCCGCGCCTTGCGCCCTGCTTCATCCGCTTCCTTGCGCACCTGGATTTCCAGTTCGCGACGCGCCGTTTCACTCTGGCGGCGTTCGAGACGCTTCATGAAGCGCTCGACCTGGCCTGCGGTGTCGACGATGCGCTGCTCGCCCGTATAGAACGGATGACAATTGCTGCACACGTCGGTGCGAATTGTCTCAATGGTGCTGCCGGTCAACCACGTCGCCCCGCACGAGCAAATCACCTTTGCCGCGGGGTAGTACTTGGGATGGATATCCGCCTTCATGTCAATTCTACCTTCTCAGGATAAACGCTGACCTGCTTGCGGCCTTTGACCACCCACTCGAAGGTCACGATGCCCTCCGCCGTAGCGAACAGCGTATTGTCTTTGCCGATGCCCACATTCGTCCCAGGGTAAATCTTGGTGCCGTGTTGGCGCACCAAAATGTTGCCCGACTTGACGAGCTGCCCGCCGAAGCGCTTCACGCCCAGGCGCTGTGCATTTGAATCACGACCGTTGCGGCTTGAACCGCCACCTTTTTTGTGTGCCATGAATCTAATCTCCTTTTCCAGGCTTCCCGATGCGTCGGGAGGCTCCCTAGGCGTTGATCGCTTCGATCTGCAGGCGGGTGATGTATTGGCGATGGCCTTTGCGCACCCGGATGCGCTTCTTGGGGCGATACTTGAAGACCATGATCTTGGTGCCGCGATACTGCCCCGTGATCTTGGCGCTGACCGTGGCGCCGTCCACGACGGGCGTGCCCACGCTCACACCGTCCCCCTTGGCAACGAGCAGCACGTCATTCAACGTCAGCACGTCGCCAATGTTGCCGGCGAGTTTTTCGACTTCGACCTGTTCGCCGGGGGCCACGCGATATTGCTTGCCGCCGGTGCGAATTACTGCATACATAAATGTTCCTTTCCTCTGCCGCGTCCGCCAGCCATGCTGCCGGAACTTGAGAGAGCGGCGCCGTGCCCTGAAAGGTGAGGACCCGGATCCAGTCTCGAATCGATAATCGTGGGACGGTTGACTGGGTCGCACCTGGTGTTGTGCACCAGGCGGGATCGACTCTGTCTCTCACCCACGAACGCACAGTTTAGCACGTGCGCCTCCAATCGGTCAAACCAGACCGGCGCCAGCAGCCATTCGGTTTGATGCGTCCTGCGTCCAAATTCGTGCAATTCGTGACGGAGACAGGAAAGCCATCATTCTTGCATTCTGGGACATCCAGGATTTGCCCATGTTTTGTAAAGATTGTAGAATCACCTACCGAAAGTTAGGTAGTTTTCGCCTATTCTGATGCCAGGTGTTAACCTACTGGTTAGTAGGTGCGGTTTGTAACCGCACATCGCCGCGATGCAGGCGGAGCTGTGTGCGGTTACAAACCGCACCTACGGGAAAGCGGAAGTCCAGCGGTAGGTGCGGTTTGTAACCGCACATCGCCGCGGTGCAGGCGGAGCTGCGTGCGGTTGGAAACCGCACCTACGGGAAAGCGGAAGTTTAGCAATCAATCATGGTCAACGAAACGGAAGTACGCGATTCAACGCAGCGTGTGCTCGATGTGGCCGAAGGGCTGTTCATCGATCGCGGCTACCATGCCATCACCCTGCGCGACATCGCCGACGAACTGGGCATCAAGCAGGCGTCGCTCTACTACCACTTCCCCGGCGGCAAAGAGGAGCTTTTCATGGCGATGGCTGCGCGTCTCTTCGAGCGGCACCG
>JAPKMV010000689.1 GCA_026645635.1 Caldilineaceae bacterium | reverse complement strand
ATGGCCCTGGCCAGCAAGATCCGCGGGGACGGGCGCATCGCCATCACCTTTTTCGGCGACGGCGCCATCTTCCAGGGGCTGATGCACGAGACCTTCAACATGGCGCAGAAGTGGAGCCTGCCGGTCATCTTCTATTGCGAGAACAACCGCTACTCCGAAATGACGCCGATCTCGCGCACGTCCTCGGTCAGCGAGATCTATCTGTTCGCCAAAGCCTACGGCATGAACAGCGTGCAGATCGACGGCAACGATGTGGAAGTCGTCTATGCCACGATCAAGGAAGCCGCCGCCCGCGCCCGCGCCGGCGAAGGCCCGACCTTCGTCGAGGGGCTGACCTATCGTCTCGCGGGTCACATGGCCGGCGACCTGGAAACCTACCGCAGCAGCGAAGAGATCGACATGCAGCGCCAGTATGAGCCGTTGACGCAGCTCAGCAATCTGCTGCTCGAACGGGGCGTGGACGAGGCCGCGCTGCAGGCGATACGCGCCGAGGTGGAAGCCGAGGTCGAGGCTGCGGTGGAGTTCGCCCAGAACGCTCCCTGGCCCGATCTGGCGGAAGCGTACACGGACGTCTACAAGGTATAACCATGCGCGGTGATGGGGTGAGCGGGTGCAGGCTATCGCTCCGTCATGACCCAGGCTCAAGGAGAAGCGTACATGCGCAAGACAACCTATATTCAAGCAATCAACGAAGCCATGAAGGAGGAGATGCGGCGCGATCCCAGCGTCTTCCTCATCGGCGAGGACATCGGCGCCTACGGCGGCCTCTTCCGTGTGACCCGCAACCTGCTGGACGAGTTCGGCGGCAACCGGGTCATCGACACGCCCATCAGCGAGCAAGGGTTCGTGGGCATGGCCGTCGGCGCGGCGATGGTGGGGATGCGCCCCATCATCGAGTTGATGTACATGGATTTCTTCCTGGTCTGCGCCGACCAGATTTTCAACCAGGCGGCCAAGATGCACTACATGACCGGCGGCCTGGTGCATGTGCCGCTGGTGCTGCGCGGGCAGCACGGCGGCGGCAAACGCTATGGCTCGCAGCACAGCCAGTGCGTGGAAAGCACCTTCGCCCAGTTTCCGGGCATCAAGGTCGCCGTGCCCGCCACGCCCTACGACGCCAAGGGGCTGCTGATTTCGGCGATTCGCGACGAGAACCCGGTGCTCTTCCTGGAGCACAAGATGCTCTACTTCACCCGCGGCGACGTGCCCGAGGCGGAGGAGGAGTACACCGTGCCCATCGGCAAGGCCGACATCAAGCGCGAGGGCAAGGATTTGACACTGGTGAGCTTCTCCTACTCGCTGTTGCAGGCGCTGGAGGCCGCTGAAGAACTCAAGGCCGAATATGGCTTCGACATCGAGGTCGTGGACCTGCGCAGCATCGTCCCGCTGGACATGGAGACGGTGCTCGGCTCGGTGGCCAAGACCGGGCGGCTGCTGGCCGTGCACGAGTCGCAGTCCAACTGCGGCATCGGTGCGGAGGTGGTGGCGCGGGCCTACGAAGAAGCGCCCTACCTGCTCAAGGCGCCGGCGCGGCGGCTGGGTATGGCGCCGGTCTCGATCCCGGTGTCCAAGCCGCTGGAAGAAGAGATCCTGCCCTGGAAGAAGAACATCAAGGCCGCAGTCCTCGAGATGCTCAGATAGGAGACGAGAGATGGCAACCGAAATCAAAATTCCCGATCTGGGCGAAGGTATTGCCGATGTGACGGTCAGCCGCTGGCGCGCCCACAAGGGCGACGCGGTCAAGGCTGGCGACGTGATCGTGGAGGTGGCGACTGATAAGGTGGACACCGAGATCACCGCGCCGGCGGACGGCGTGCTGCTGGCGATCCACCACAACGAGGGCGAGATCGTCTCGCTCGATGCGGTGCTCGGCGTGATCGGCGCCGCGGGCGAAGATGCGAGCGCCGCGCCCCAGGCCGCGGGGAAGGCCGCGGCGGACAAGGCCCCGGCGTCCGCCCCGCCCGCAGCATCGTCCGCGCCGGCCGCTGCGGCGGAAGATGAAAGTGTGAAGGCGTCGCCCGTGGCGCGGCGCGTCGCTGCGGACAAGGGTGTGGACCTGGCTACCGTCGCCGGCACCGGCCCAGGCGGCCAGATCACCAAGGGCGATGTGCTGGCGCGGGCCGAGCAGGGCGGTTCCGGTTCACCCGTCGCGCTCCCTGGCGACCTGGCCAATGAGCCGAGCCTGGTTGTGCGCCGCGCCGCCGCCGATCTGAATGTGAACCTGGGTGAAGTGGCCCAGGGCCGCCCGCTGAGCACACTGACCAAGTATGATGTCCTGAGTGCGGCCGCCAGCCGCGCGGCAGGCAAAGAGGTCACGGTGACGCCGGCCTTCCCGCCGCCGTCGGCGCTGGCCGCCGCGCCTGCGGCTGCACCGGCCGCGCCAGCCGCAACGCCGGCGCCCAAGGCAACCGCTGCTCCGGCGGCCCCGGCCGCCAGCCCCAGCCCCGCGCCGCAACTGCGCGGCGGCGAGGAACTGGTCAAGCACAGCCGGATGCGCGCGGCGGTGGCGCGCAACACCAGCAGCAGCCTCTTCAGCGCACCCCACGTCACGACGATGTGGGATGTGGACATGAGCGCGGTGCTGGCGCACCGGGCGCGCAGCAAGAAGGAGTTTGCGGCGGCGGGGGTCAACCTGACGATCACCGCCTACTTCGTCGACGCCATCGTGGCGGGGCTGCGCAAGGTGCCCGCGGCCAACGCCAGTTGGAGCGACGAGGGTGTGATCATCAAGCGTTACTACAACATCGGCATGGCCACGGCGCTGCCTGCGGATGCCAACGGCCTGGGCGGGCTGATCGTCCCGGTGATCAAGAACGCGGGCGATCTGAACCTGCTGGGGCTGGCGCGGGCGGTCAACGAACTGGCGGAACGCGCTCGGCGCAACGAGCTGCGCCAGGACGACCTGGCCGACGGCACCTTCACGCTGAGCAACTACGGCACGGGCGGCAGCCGCTTCCAGACGCCGGTGATC
>JAPKMV010000688.1 GCA_026645635.1 Caldilineaceae bacterium | reverse complement strand
CCGCTTTGCCGTCATCGCCGGGGCCGCCGTCGCGGTGGCTGTTGGTGCCCGCAGTGCCCGGAACGCCGTCGGCGCCAGCCGCACCGTTCGCCGTGCGCCCGCCGGTAATGGTCAGGTTGGAGATGGTCACATTGACGCCCGTGGTCACGGAGATCACACGCCCCAGCCCGTTGGCGTTCAAGGTCGTTGGATAGGCGCGGGGATCGGGCGGCGCGTTCCAGTTGGCGGCGTTGTAGCCGCCTTCCAGGGTGACGCTCTTGTTCAGCAACACGGTCTGGGCTTGACCGGCAACGGTCATCACGCCGGTGCATACGCCAGCGACCTTGATGAGGCTGTTGGCTGCGGCGCCGTTTACCGCGTTCTGGATCGCACTGGCATCGGTGCTTGAGTAGGCGGTGTTGCCAACCCGCGCAAAGCAGTTGTAGGTCTGCGCTTGCACGGTCGCGCTGACGCCGTGCTGTTCGACGCCAACCGTCAGCGTGCCCAGACAGAGCACGAGCAGCAGACGCAGCACCAGCGCACCAGCCCTGCGCCGGCTGGTCAACGCCGGGCGCAGCGCCTGCACGAATGGGAGAACAGCCGCAGTGTTGCGAACAGAAAGAGCGCACTTTTCGCGAGCCATAAGAACCTACCTTTGCTTTCGCCTGCCGCCGGTTGTGCGCGGCAAGATTACTGGTCAAAAGGCTGCTTGCGCAGTTGGTCGCCGGTGAGCACCTGGCGGATGACAAAGGCGCCCTCGACGGTGATGTCGTTTTTGTGCACGCCGCTGATCACTTCTTTGTAGCGGCCACCCCAGGCTGCACCGCCCCAGTCGATCTCCACCACCAGGTCATGGAGTTCGTCGGCGCTCAAGCCGTCCATGCCCGGCATCTCACCGAGGTTGTCCAGCAGCGTCAACTGGATGCGGCGCGTAAATGCCGGCGCTTCCCACAAGTACGGGGGCGCGTTGCCTGGCAGCGGCAGGAAGCTGCCGTCCAGGTTGTCATGATCCGGGTGATATTTGTGCTTGAACGGATTGAGCGGATCGTTGGCCGCCACGTCGATCACCTCGAACTGCTGCAAGCCACCGGCGCTGAATGTTCCCCCCGTAGTCGTCTTGGGCGCGGGGATGCTGAAGTTCACGGTGCTGATGCGCTTGGTGTCGGTGACGACCTCGTAGTAGGGCAGCAGCTCCGGTTTGGCGTCCGCCCCCTGCACCCTGAGCAGAATGCGGAAGCGGAAGGGTTCCTGCGTCGAGGCTGCCTCGTGCAGCTCGCCACAGGCGATCTCCTGGTCGCCCGCGCGGATGCGGATGGCGTAGGCGCCCTGCAGCAGATTGGTCAACTGGGTGTCAGCCACCGGGACATTGCCCAGGAAGCCATTGACCACGTTGCCCAACAGCACCGGCGCCGGGGTTGTCTGCACATCCGCACAGCCGCCGTTGCCGGTCGCGACGAGTTCGGCCACATGGACAGGCGCCAGACCAAAGTTGATGGCCGGCTCGATGCGGTTGTCGTCCTCATCGTAGTAGGGCAGCGTGTCCGTGACCAGCAGCGCCTGACGCACATAGGCCGGGGGCGATACGCCGTCGATGCCTGCGGGCGAAAGCGACAGCGCGGCCGGCAGCACATTGGGAACCGTCACTGCCGGCGTCACCGGCAGCGTGACCTGGAACGCTGCGGTGTAGTTGGCGGGCGGCATCACCGCGATCGCATGGGAGCCGGGCGGCGCACCGGCAAAGAGATACGCGCCGTCCGCACCAGTCTTGACGCTGCTGCCGCCCAGGGTCACATCCAGATCGGCCAGCCCCACCTCATCGCCGTCGCGCTGGCCATTCTGGTTGGCATCCCAAAAGACATAACCGCCCACAAAAGGCGGAGCATCGGCGGTGATCTTGGCCGGGTCCAGCGGTGTCGTGGACACGGCGTTGGGCAACGCCAGGGTGATCGTCACCTGGAGCGCGGCGCCGGCCTGATGCAGCTCGGCCGCGCCCGAGATATTGGCATCGCTGCGCGCATGCAGGCCGACGGTCAGCGTGTCGGAGGCTACGTTGGTCGCGCCCAGGCGGGCCTCGCTCACGGCCGTCACCGTCACTTCGCCCACCCACAGCCCGGCTTTGGAACTGGCCTTCGCGGTGACCGGCACAAGCCAGCGCACACCCACTGCGGGGGCGCTGATCTGAATCAACGCCGCGCCGTCCTGGGGCTGGTCGTTCGTGAGCACGGCAAACTCCAGCATCTGCGCGCCGCCGGCAGGCAAATCTATGGTGGCGGCGCCGCTCTGGAGCGGCTGGATGATGGGCGCCGTCAGTTGGAGGGCCACACCGGCGCCGCCGCCTTGCAGCAAAGCAACGGTGACTGGCGTCGCGCCAGGGGCCAGGCTTTGCAGCATGAAACTCTGCCGATAAGCGCCGGAGCCAAAGTGCAGGCCGGCGTCGGGCACGTCGTGCAGGATCAACGGCGCGGTGTAGTCGGTGGCCGCGGCGGGGTTCGGCCCATCGTAGTAGACCAGATACGCCTCACCAGCGGCCAGGGTGGCGGTGGGCGGCAGGGGCAGCCATTCGCCGGCAGCGTTCAAGGCAAAGACCTCGGTGATGGGCGAGGGGCCAAAGAATGCGGCACGTGTCGGCTCATGCCCGGCAAGGATGGGAAAGCCGGCCAGATTGTAGGACTCCTGCACCCAGCGATGCTGGCGGATGACGGGTCTGCCGCTGACCGTGAGAGTGGCGTTGGCGCCCTCTTTCAACTGCACCAGGTACCCGGTATTGGCGCGCAGGCTGAGCAGGTCGGTCAGGAAGGCGTCGGGTTTCCCTGGCGGGATGTACTGCTTCCAGCCCGGCTCGTCCCACAGCCCCTCGGCGGGATCGACAATGTAGTCCACCCGGGTCGTGGGCACGTTCCAGGTCCAGACGCTCTCCAGGCACGCGCACGCTTCGAGCTGCGCAAAGATCGCTTCCAGGCTCGACAGCGCAGGGACGGGGAGCAGCGGCCCG
>JAPKMV010000687.1 GCA_026645635.1 Caldilineaceae bacterium | reverse complement strand
CTTCGACGACTTCGCCCGCACCTTGCGCCGCGACCGGCTCTACTTTGCCGATGCGCCCGCCGACGTGGCGATCTTTGCGGGGTATCCGGTGATCACGCAGGGGGAGATTGCCGGCGCGACAGAGCGTGGGGCGACGCTGCCCCGCCGCGCGCCACCGCCCGACGACGCCGCGTCCCGGCCGCCGACACGGGGCCGCTCCCTGGGCGAACGGGCCGGCGATGAATTCGATTGAGAAGCGTGCTGCCAATCCAAAAATTAGTACTAAAGACCGGTGTGCCGCCGGTGACGATTGTGTATGATAGTGGCAGCGAGTTGAACTGCGGCTGCCCCTGATCGAAAAGGAGTGAAGATGATCACAGAATCCAATGCCCGAATGGCCAGTGTGGCCATTTCGTCGCGTAAGGCGGAGCTTGCCGCCCTGATCGCAGATGACGTCTACCGGCAGTTGGGGCTTGACCCGGCGGCCTGCCGCATCGAGGATCGGGAAAAGAGCGAACGCGACATCGGGTATCATCTGAACTACCTGGCCGATGCACTGTGGGCCGAAGACCCGGCGCTGTTCACGAACTATGTCGCCTGGGCGAATGTACTTTTCTCCAGCATGAACTTTTCGCCCACGGTGCTGCCGACAACGCTGGAGGTCACACGCACCGTGGTGAGCAACCTGCTGCCGCTCGACCTGGCGGGCGTGAGCAACGACTATGTGATCCTGGGGCTGCTTGAAGCCAATGAGAAGGACGCAGTCGCACCCTCCTTCCTCACGGGTGATTCGCCGCTGACGGATCTGGCCGCACAATACTTGTCCCTGCTGCTGCAAGGTCAGCGCCACGCCGCGGTGCAGTTGATCCTGGACGCTGTGCGGCAAGGTGCGAGTGTGAGCGACATCTATCTGGATGTTTTCCAGCAGACCCAGAAAGAGATCGGGCGGCTCTGGCAGACGAACGAGATCTCCGTGGCGCAAGAGCACTATTGCACCGCCGTCACACAGTTTACGATGTCGCAGCTCTACCCCTATATCTTCACCGCCGTGCGCAAGGATCGACGCATGGTCGCAACAAGCGTGGGCGGCGAACTCCACGAGATCGGCATCCGCATGGTGGCGGATTTCTTTGAGTTGAATGGCTGGGATACGTACTATCTCGGCGCCAACACGCCGACCGAGAGTGTGGTTCAGGCCGTGGCAGAGAATGGCGCAGACCTGGTGGCGATTTCTGCCACGCTCACACCGCACGTGCAGAAAGTGGCCAACCTGGTGGAAGCGATTCGCACAATGAAGCGCCCGCCGCGGGTGATGGTTGGCGGCTACCCGTTCAACATCTCCAAGAATCTGTGGCGCATCGTTGGCGCAGACGGCACCGCAGGCGACGCCAGACAGGCGGTGCAGACCGGGGAACGTCTCGTCGCCTAGAGACGCCCGACCGCTTGAAGCAGAGGGCGCCGGTGCGCGGCGGCCGCCGCTACCTCGCGAGCGGCCAGGTGATCGGATACGCTGCGGTGA
Source organism: Caldilineaceae bacterium (assembly GCA_026645635.1). Classification (GTDB taxonomy): domain Bacteria; phylum Chloroflexota; class Anaerolineae; order Caldilineales; family Caldilineaceae; genus Fredericiella. The sequence continues at coordinate 1,473 of JAPKMV010000687.1, read as the reverse complement.
ACGTGGTGCCCGATTCTGGCGTCGAATCGAACCAGACACGGCCATGCATGAAGCGTTCCGTAAAGAGCTTGATGCTGTAGGTGCCAAGCCCCCGGCCTGTGCCTTTGGTCGAAAAAGAACGCTGGAAGATCTGCAACTGCACGCTGCGCGGCATGGGCCGCGGATTGTGCACCGACAGCCACACTTCGTCGCCGACGCGCGCCGCGGAGAGCGTCACCGTCTCCCCCGGCGCGGACGCCTCCAGCGCGTTCTTCACCATGTTGCCGACAACCCGGCGGGCCAGGTTGCAGTCGTTGACAAAGGTGATCTGCTCTGCCGCCGGGTCGATGCGCAGGGTGCGATTGTGCGCCACCTCGTGATGTTCATACACTTCGACAGTGTTGTGCAGCAACTCCAGCGCCGCGCAGGGCTGCGGCGAGATCGCCAGTTCACCATTCTCCGCGGCGGACAGGGTCTGCTGCGCCTTGATTTCATCCACCAGGCGTTTGGACAGATCCAGCACGATCTCCTTCAGTTCTTCCAGTTCATCCGGTGACGAGTCATTCAGCAGCTCGGCGATGCCCAGCATCCCACCCGCGGTGTTGAGTACATCGTGGAAGAAAAGGCGCTCCAACACGCGCCGCCGCTTCTCGTGGCTGATGTCAGCGAGGGAGAAGAGTGAAAACTGCTGACCGTCCAACGTAATCGGCGTTGCCGTGGCGCGCAGGTCGAGGGCGTCGCCATTGCGCCGCACGATGCGGCACTCCTGCACCGATTCGCGCCCGCTGAGGCTGGTGAGAATCGCCTTCGCCGCACCACATTCGCGGCAGAATTCGGTCGTGCCGCAGCCGCCCGCCTCTTCGGAGGCATGGACACAGTCCACCGCCTCGCCCGGGCGCAGACCGTACACCTGGCTGCCGCTCTCCACGCCGAAGACCTGGAGCATCGCGCGGTTGGCAAAGACGATCTGGCGCTGCCGGTTGAGCACCACGAAGACATCCGGCACGCCGGCCATCACATCTGAGAGGGCGTAGAATTGCTCGAAATAGCTGCGATCTTGCGCCAGTTCCTGGTCGGTGGCGCGCTCAGCGGGTGCGAAAGCCGTGGGTAGTGACTGATTGTCTGCGCTTGCCATCGCGTCTATCTCCATTCTAGCCGTCCTGCGGCAGCCGGTAGCCCCAATCTTGTCTGCTACCAGTATGAGGCATTTCGGCCAAAATGCATTCGACATTTGATGGAAATTGGCGCGCTTTTTGGTGGATTGATCGGTGGCTTCTCAGTATTCCGAGGTAGGCGCACGATCTGCCAGGCAGCGACCACAAGATTGCCCGCTGAGCGAACGTGGGCTGGCCGTTGCCTGGCAGGTGGCGCTCGAACTACAAAAGTCATGGACGATAGAAAACAAGCGCTGGATGCACATCCGCAGATTGCGCAGATTTTCGCAGATGGCAAACATCATATTTGCGTAATCTGCGTCAATCTGCGGATTGTGTT
>JAPKMV010000686.1 GCA_026645635.1 Caldilineaceae bacterium | reverse complement strand
AGCGCCGCTCACTGTCCAGCGGCACAAGGAAAAGATTGGCGCGTTCGAGCGCCGCCAGCATTTCCTGCCCGTTCATCGCGCCCTCGCCCACGACCGCCTCACCGAGCGGGCCGCACATGCGCTCCAGGATCGACGTGCGCAGGAGGAAGGTCTGTACAGCCGCCGGTTGTTGCGCCAGCACTTCCTCGACCAGGTAATCCATCACAAAGCGGTGGCTGCCTGTGAAAGAGTCGATAAACGCTGCGCGGTCGTCGCTGTGTCCCTGCATCGAGATCGCCGCCAGTTGCAGACCGGCGATCCAACCTTCGGTGCGCGCCTCCAGCGCGGCGATGGCAGCGGCGTCCAGATTCAGCCCCATGGCCTGATTGAGAAAGGCGGCGGCCTCGTCCGAAGTGAAGCGCAGGTCGGCGGCGCGCACTTCGGTCAACTGGCTGCGCGCCCGCAGTCGCGCCAGCGCCAGTGGCGGGTCCTGGCGGGTGGCGATCACCAGATGCAGCGGCGGCGGCAGGTTGTCGATCAGAAAGGCGAGCGCCTCATCGACCGCGGCTGTCTCGATGACGTGGTAGTCGTCCAGCACGAGCAGGAAAGGCGCCGGCAGCGCGGCGATCTCGTTGACCAGGGCTGTCAGGAGCGCGGACGCCGGCGGCGGCTGGGGCGAGCGCAGTGCGGCCAGCACGCCTGCGCCGACTTCCGGTGCGACGGTCTGCACCGAGGCGGTCAGATAGGCCAGAAAGCGCACGGGGTCGTTGTCACCCGCATCCAACGCCAGCCACGCGACCGAACGTCCGCATGCCTGCGCCCAGGCGCTGACCAGCGTCGTCTTGCCAAAGCCGGCAGGCGCGGAGATGAGGGTCAGCTTGCCGTGCAGCCCAGCGTTGAGCCGCGCCAGCAGGTGCGTGCGCAAGACCGCCTTGGGCCGGGGCGGCGGGATATACAGTTTGGTGGCTAAGAGCGGTGAGAACATGGCTCATTCAGGACTGGGTTCACGGGCATTCCTAAACACAATGTGAATTTCTCTGGGTTCCACCGCTGCACACAGTATACAGGCGGTCGTCAAGATCGCGCACGCGCGGCGTTTGCCAGGGGTCAGTTTTCCGTTACTTTCTCAATCCGTTGTAGTGTTGTCTTGCCCCAGACTTACAGTACGCCCGGTTTGCCATCTGCGACAATCTGCGTAATCTGTGGATAATCGTCAGACGATCTTCCATGATGACATCTGAAGGACGGTTTCTCACTGATGGCAGAAATTGACCGCACCCGTTGGGAAGCACGCTACGCCAGCGACGCCAGGCCCGCCCATGCCGGCGCCAACCGCTGGCTGGCAGCCCAGGCTGCATATCTGGACATGGTTGCGTCCAGCAGCGTGGCTCCGCTGCATGCGCTGGACATTGCCTGCGGCACAGGCGGGTCGCTGGAGTGGCTGGCGCAACGCGGCTGGCATGTGACGGGTGTGGACATCAGCAGCACGGCGCTGGCCCAGGCGCGGGGTCGCCTGGAGGCCAACGGGCTACTCGACCGGGTGACGCTGATTGAGGCAGACCTGGACGTCTGGCGTCCTGTCGAGGGGTACGATCTGGTCACCTGTTTCTTCTTTCTGGACCGGCGTCTGTGGCCGGCGCTGCGCGCGGCGGTGCGCCCCGGTGGGCTGATCTGCCTCAGCACCTATCATACGGGGCGTCTAGTCGAACACCCGGAGACCAATCCCGCCCATCTCCTGGCGCCCGGAGAACTGTCTGCCTTGATCAAGGACTGGAATTGGTGTTTGTTGGCGGCGCGGACGAACGACCAGATCGAAGCGGTCTTTGGGAGGCGCGCAGGCGATTTTTGGGCGGGCGGTAACAATCAAGCATCCTAAGTCCGTGGTCGTCGAATTCGGGTTCGCCCAATTTCCACAATTATCAGTGTGCCGGACAGAGGCTCGTCACCAAGTTGAGCAAGCGCATGAATCAGTTCATGATTGAGTTTCGCTGGTGGAGCTTCGTCAGGGATGCGTACAACAATCAGACCGGCGTGTGAACCAATTGGGAAGGACAATGTGTTGGCAAACCCCTTGTCGCACGAAACAAGAATGGCGCCGTGATGTTGCGCGTGGGCAAATACCTCTGTGTCACTATGACCGCGCAGACCAACATCGCGCACGTCGTCGGCTGTGTAGCCGGCGTTTCTTAGTGCGGTTGCCGTCGATCTTGGCATATCTTCGTCGATTAAGAAGCGCTGCATGGGTTCACGCCGCTATCAGAATCTCTTCACCTGCGACGAGAACCGCAGCATAATGTAGCGCAGCCTTCACATCCTCGATTTTGAGGTCGTACTCATGCATGAGTTCATCAAAGCTCATACCGCCAGCTAACTTGGCAACGACGATTGCCACCGGGACGCGCGTGCCGCGGATCACTGGCTTGCCAAACCGTACAGCAGAGTCAACTACGATGCGCGGGGCGATTTCTGTCATGATTCTTCCTTGCCTATCCACTTTATCTACCAGGAAATCTGTCATCTGGCTGCTTGTGGGAAGTGTGCCACACTTTTGTCCGAAAATGAAGCTCCCTCGCGACCGTAAAACCAGGTGACGCCTCAAACGCCCAACCGATTCCTCCGCAGAATCTCGCCCGTCCCCTGGCGCGTGGACGGCTGGTGGCCGGGCAGCGGCAGGATACGCTCGTGCACCGCGTCCACGATCCATTCTTTCGTCGGGAAGAACATGTCCTCCAACTCCGCCGGCGGCGTGATCCAGTTGCGCGCGCCGACCACCACCGCGGGGCCGTCCAGGTAGTCGAACGCAAGCTGCGTCAGGTTTGACGCCATCGTGTGGAGGAAGGAGCCGCGTTCGCACGCGTCCGACGCCAGCAGCACCTTGCCGGTCTTCTTCACCGACTCCACCAGCGGCGCGTAGTTGAGCGGGTTGATGAAGCGCGCGTCGATCACCTCGGTGGAGACGCCGTATTGCTCCTCCAACACCTTCGCCGCGTCCAA
>JAPKMV010000685.1 GCA_026645635.1 Caldilineaceae bacterium | reverse complement strand
GTGGATGTGGACTCCACCCCCGACCGCGTCAACGGCAACGACGGCCCGGTCAAGGACGACGTCGTTCACGAAAACGGCAAGGCCCAGCCCGGCGTCGCCGACGAGGACGACCACGACGTCGCCCAGGTGGCGGTGCAGGTCTTCGATCTGGCGCTGCAAAAGTGGACCAACTTTGCGCCCGACCCCATCGTGGCCGGCGAGAGCAAAGTCACCTTCGGCCTGCTGGTGATCAACCAGGGCGATCTGCCCGCAACCGACGTGCGGGTGGTCGACTACATCCAGCCCGGCTTCGCCTATGACCCGGCGGACAATCCCAACTGGACGCAGCAGGCGACGAACACGCCTGTCACGATCATCGACGGCCAGATCGACCCCGGCCAGTCGGTGGTGGTGAACATCGTGCTGCGCGTGACGGCGGAAGCCGCGGGGCGCACGATCACCAACTATGCCGAGATCGCCAGCGCCGATGACAACATTCCCAACAACGCGCCGCCGGTGGATGTGGACTCCACGCCCGACCAGATCAACGGCAACGACGGCCTGGTCAAGGACGACGTGACCAACGAGGATGGCAAGCTGCGCCCCGGCGTCGACGACGAGGACGACCACGACCTGGCCAGCCTCACCGTGCCCGGCGTGCGCATCGGCAACCTGGTCTGGCACGACGCCAACAACAACGGCCGCGTCGATCTGGGCGAGCAGGGCATCGGCGGCGTGCTGGTGCAGCTCTTCCGCGAAACAGCGCCCGGCCAGAGTGAGCAGGTTGCGCAGATGCTGACCACCGCCGACGGCGGCTACCGCTTCGATAATCTGGCCCCGGGCCGCTACGTCGTGACGATCCCGACGCCGCCCGCGCAGTATCCGGCCAGCAGCGGCCCCACCGCCACCGCCGACGACGGCATCGACAACGACGACAACGGCAGCCAGACCAGCGTCGGCGCCGCGGTCTACAGCCCGATCATCGACCTGCGCCCCGGCGCGGAGCCGGAAGCAGTGCTCGACGGCGACGACGTGAACGGCGACTTGACCGTGGACTTCGGCTTCTTTGCGCCGGTCAACCTGGGCAACCTGGTCTGGCACGACCGCAACAACAACGGCCGCGTGGACAGCGGCGAGCCGGGCATCGACGGTGTGATGGTGCAGCTCTACCGGGCTGGCCAGACGCCGGGCAGCGACGCGCCCCTTGCCGTGAGCATGACCGCCGGCGGCGGCTTCTACAACTTCACCGACCTCACGCCGGGCCGCTACTTCGTCTATCTGCCTGCGCCGCCCGCGGCCTATCCCACCAGCAGCCACGCCACCGGCGAAAACGACGACGGCGTCGACAACGACGACAACGGCAGCCAGGCCACCACCGGCGCGCCGGTCACCAGCCCGGTGATCGTGCTCACCTCCGGCGGCGAACCGCTCGACGACGGTGACGGCGCCAACGGCGACCTGACCGTGGACTTCGGCTTCTTTGTCTTCGACCTGGCGCTGCGCAAGCGCGTCGAGGCGCTGTCCGACACGCCGCTCGTCCCCGGCCAGAGCACCGTGACCTTCGCTATCGATGTCATCAACCAGGGCGACATCCCCGCCACCGGCGTGACCGTGGTCGACTATGTGCAGCCAGGGCTAATCTTCGACCCGGCGCTCAATCCGGGCTGGACGAACAGCAGCAACCCGGTCTTCGCCATCGCCGGTGCGATTGAGCCGGGCGAGACCGCCACCGTGCAGATCGTGCTGCGCGTCGCCGCCGGCGTCGAAGGCCGGATGCTCCTCAACGAAGCAGAGATCGCCAGCGATGGCCAGCCCTTCGGTGCGGATCACGACTCCACCCCGGATCTCATCTATGGCAACGATGGGCCGGTCAAGGATGATGTGATCGACGAGAACTACAAGGCCGACAGCGACCAGGACGAGGACGACCACGACGTGGCGCAGGTGACGGTGCAGGCGTTCGACCTGGCACTGCGCAAGCGGGTGGCCGGCTTCTCCGAGACGCCGCTGCGCGCCGGCGCCAGCACCGTGACCTTCCGCATCGAACTCTTCAATCAGGGGGACGTGCCCGCCAGCAACGTCACCGTGATCGACTACGTGCCTGCCGGCTTCATCTATGACCCGGCGCTCAACCCGGCCTGGACGCAGGCGCCGACCACCACGCCGACGACGCTGGTAGCCGGGCCGCTCGCGCCGGGCGCCAGCGCCGCTGTGGACATTGTCCTGCGCGTGGCGGAAAACGCAGCCGGTCAGCGGCTGGTCAACGCCGCGGAGATCGCCGACGACGGCGCGGGCGGCGCGGATCGCGACTCCACGCCCGATCGCGACCCGAACAACGACGGCGCCGTGACCGACGACGAGATCGGCGGGGCCAACGGCGACCAGGACGACCACGACATCGCGGTGGTCGAGGTGGGCGCGTTCGACCTGGCGCTGCGCAAGCAACTGGCTGCGGGCCAGCCGGCGAGTGTGCTCCTGGGCGATGTCGTTACCTTCACCGTGGAGATCTTCAACCAGGGCACGGTCGCGGCGGCCAACATCGTGGTGGTCGACTATCTGCCCAACGGCTTCAGCCTGAGTCCGTTCGACCGCAACGGCTGGAGCGCAGCAGGCAATCTGCTCGAACGCACCATCGCCGGGCCGCTGCAACCGGGCGAGCGCATCGCCGTCAACCTGCAGCTCGTGGCCGACACGGCCACCGGGCCGGCGCGCAACTTCGCTGAGATCCGCGCAGCCACCGATGCGCTCGGCCAGCCAGCGCTGGATGTGGATTCAACGCCCGACGCCGTCAACGGCAACGACCCGCTGCTGGACGACGTGATCGACGACGGCGGCGCGGTGGACGAGGACGACCATGACGTGGCGACGGTGCAGGTGGACACCGTGGCTGTAGCGCTGCGCAAGACGCTGGCCGACGGCCAGACCGTGCAGGTGGCGCTGGGCGACGACGTGCGTTACACCATCCGCGTCCAAAATGACGGCACCTTGCCCCTGGG
>JAPKMV010000684.1 GCA_026645635.1 Caldilineaceae bacterium | reverse complement strand
GCATCCGCCAAATCCGCGGTCTATTCCACCCCCCCGCCAGTCGAGATCGGAGCAGGCGCTACGGTCAAACCGCCCGCAGGCTGATACACTGCCGACCATTGTACGAACAAGACCAATCTCTCAATCTCCTAATCTCCAATCTCTTTTTGAGATTAAGAGATTGGAGATTAGGAGATTCAACCGCCAGAGGAAACCAGGCATGACCCAACTGAACATTAACGGCGCCAGCGTGGAGGTGACGGCCGGGCCGGGCGACCTCCTGCTCTGGACGCTGCGCGACGAACTCGGCATGATCGGCACGCGCTATGGCTGCGGCGCGGGCATCTGCGGCTCGTGTACGGTCCACGTGGACGGCGTCGCCACCCGCGCCTGCATCACGCCGCTGGCCGCGGTGGAGGGCAAGCAAATTCGCACCATCGAAGGACTGGCCGCAACCGGCGCCGACGGCAGCGTGACGCTCCACCCGGTGCAGCAAGCGTTCATCGACGCGCAGGTTCCCCAGTGTGGCTGGTGCATGAGCGGCCAGATCATGACGGCCGCCGCCTACCTGGAGGCGCAGCCTGCCGCCAGCGAAGAGCAGATCGTCGAGGCGATGGGCGGCAACTACTGCCGCTGCGGCTGCTACGTGCGCATCCTGCGCGCCGTGACCAACGCCGCCACTGCGATGGCCGCACGCCCGGCGGAGGTGACGGCATGAGTGAGTCAACACAACCCATCAATTCACCCACTGCCACGGAGACTGTCACCGGTGAAAGCAGTGCGGGCAAGCGCCGCTGGCGTCCCACGCGGCGCGGCTTTCTGATTGGCCTGGGCGTCGTGGGCGGCGCCACCGCGCTGGGACTCTACTTTGGCGTGCCCTACATGCGCCGCGAAGTGGCTGGTATGCTCGACGGCGCCGAAGGCCCGCCGTCTAATCTTGCGACCGACCCGTGGGCCTGGTTTGCCATTGACGGCGACGGCCCGGTCAAGCTCTATCTGCCCAAGGTGGAGATGGGACAAGGCATTCACACGGCGCTGGCGCAGGTCGCCGCCGAAGAGTTGGGCGTCGGCTGGGAGAATCTCGAAGTGGTGCAGGCGAGCACCAGCCACCCCATCGGCGCCGACTCGATCACTAGCGGGAGCAACTCGGTCACCAGCGTCTTTCTGCCCCTGCGCCAGGCGGCGGCCACGCTCTCTGCCATGTTGACGGCAGAAGCGGCGGCAGTGCTCGGGGTGGCAGCCAGTGCGCTTACGCTCGACGGTCTCACCTTCCACGTCACCGGTGATCCCGCCAAGTCGGTGACCCTGGGCGAGCTGGCCGCGGGCAAGACGGACTGGGAAGCACCGGAGGAGCCGGCGCCGCTCAAGGACTGGAGCGCCTTCACGGTGATCGGCCAGTCGCTGCCGCGCAAGGACATTCCCGCCAAGGTGACGGGGGCGGCGGTCTACGGCTATGATGCGCGGCTGCCCGGCATGAAGTATGGCGCGGTGGTGCGTCCGCCGACGATCAGCGCGACCCTCAAGGGCGTACAGCCGGGCGCAGCCGCGACGATGCCCGGTGTGGTCGCCGTGGTGGCCGAGCAGGATTTCGGCGGGGTGGTGGCGGAAACACGGCAGCAGGCGTGGGCGGCGCTGTCGCAACTGGAAGCCGACTGGGATCCGGGCAAGCTCTGGCAGCAGGCGGAGATCGACGCCATCGTCACCGTGGGCAACGGCGACGGCATCACGATCCAGGACGAAGGCGACGCGGGGCGACTGCTGAACGAAGCAACAACCTACCTGGCCGAGTATCGCTCGCCCTTTGCCGTGCACGCCCACCTGGAAGCGCAGGCCGCGTTGGTGGATGTCCAGCCCGACAGGGTGCGCGTCTGGACGCCTACGCAGGCGGCGGGTCTGGTGCGCGGGGAAGTGGCCAAGGCGCTGGGGTTGAAGGAGGAACAGGTGGAGGTGCAGCCCACCTATCTGGGCGGCGGCTTCGGGCGCAAGACCGGTTTCGAGGCTGCGGTGGAAGCGGCGCGCCTCTCCAGGGCCGCGGGCGTCCCCGTCCACGTCGGCTGGACGCGCACCGAGGACATGCGCTACGGCTACTTCCGCCCGCCGACGCACCACATCCTGTCTGCCCGCCTGGACGACCAGGGCAACCTCCTCGCCATCGAGCACCGCCAGGCGAGCGGCGATGTGGCCTTCGGTTCACTGCCCGGCATCGCCGCAGTGATCCTGGGTGCGGACTTCGGCGCGTACCGCGGCGGCACGATCCGCTACGCTGTGCCCAACAAGCGCACCATCGCCTGGCGCACACAGATTCCGGTGAAGACCGGCTGGTGGCGCGGGCTGGGGCTGCTGGCCAACACCTTCGCCGTGGAATCGTTCATGGACGAGGTGGCGCACACCGCGGGGGTGGACCCGTTGGCATTCCGTTTGCGCAATCTGGACGACGCCAACCCGTCCCATGCCCGGCTCAAGGCTGTCTTGCAGGCGGCGGCGGATAAGGGCGGCTGGGGTCAGGCTGCGCCCGAAGGCCGCGCTCGCGGCATTGCCTGCTGCCTGGATGTGGACACGGCGGTGGCGATGGTGGTGGAGATCTCCCTCGACCGCGCCACGGGCAAAATCCGCGTGCACAACGTGAGTGCGGCCATGGACTGCGGACTGACCATCAACCCGGACGGCGCGATTGCCCAGGTCGAAGGCAACATTATGTGGGGCGTCGGCTCCGCGTTGATCGAGGAGATGGTGATCCAGGATGGCGTGGTCACGCCGGCCAACTTCGACGCCTATCCGCTGCTGACGATGAAGGATGCGCCCCATGTGGACGTGACTCTGCTGGAAGCGGGCGACGGGCGACCGCGCGGGGTGGGCGAGCCGCCCATCGGCCCGGTGGCTGCGGCCATCGGCAACGCGTTCTTTGCGCTGACCGGCGTACGCCTGCGCCAGTTGCCGATGAACGAGGCGCGGGTGCTGGCGGCGTTGGGGTAGGAACAACCATAGACCGCGGATGACGCGGAT
>JAPKMV010000683.1 GCA_026645635.1 Caldilineaceae bacterium | reverse complement strand
AAGCTCATGCCAGTTCCTCGAGCAGCGTCTGGTTGCTGGCCGGCGGCTCCATGCCGCGCGCATGAGCCTGCAACGCCAGATCGGAAAGGGACACACCGGCCTGTTGTGCGGCCGCCTGGAAGGACATGCCGCCCTGCGCATAGCGCCGCAACGCGCGCTCAATTTTCCAGTCGCGAATCCCTCGTTCCAATATCTCGCCCAGCGTCAATTGCTCAAGTTCGCGGATCATCTCCGCCATTTCCTGCGGTAGTTCCAGTGTAACAACTGTCATCGAATCTCCGATCTATTCAATTTTCCCCATCCGTGTTCTACGCCCCTCGCTGACGGTCGGGGTTCGGACGGCGTCGCCCCTCGCAATTCGCCCCTCGCCCCTCACCCCGCCATTCTACCACCAATCCGCGCCACGAGCGCGGCCAGGACTTCCGCTGCCGGGACGGTGTAGGGCTTGAACTTCTCGACTACATCGCGCGGCCAGCTTTCGCAGCGGTAGAGGGCGCGCCCGTCTGCCAACTGCGCCGCCACCGGGCTGTTGAGCACCTGGTTGCTGTCGCCCTCGCTCACCCGCAGCAGCACGCGGTGGTCGAAATAGCCCACACCGGCGCGCTTGAAGCTCTGCTCCAGCGTGGCGAAACTGTCGGCCCAGGCCAGGATGTGGACGCCTACCTCCGGCCCGCGCTCGGCGATGCGCAGCAGTTGCTCGGCCGCGGGCGCCAGCTTGAACTCCACCGGGCGCAGGTCGCGCCAGGCGTGCAGCCCGTGGAGCACCAGGAACGTGGACGGGCCGTCAGGCGCAACGCCCGCGTCCATCTGCGCCCAGCGCGCTGCGATCAGCGCCTCCAGCCGGTCCAGCGGCGTGTTGGCCGCGCTGGGCGGCGCCCCGGCGGTGGCGGTTCCAGCGGCGCGGGCGGCGGGGGGGAATCGTCCGCGCTGCGCAGTTGCCGCGCGTTGAGCACCGTCACCGGCTGCGGCAGACCCAGGCGCTGAAACAGCCCGAAGTGGTGCGCCGTGGGCCGGCTAAAATCAGCGATCAAGAAGGTCGCCGCGTCCACCGCGCATTGGCTGGCGATACTCATCACCGCAGCCAGCAGCAGCCCCGTCGCCTCATCCTCGTGCCCACCGATCACCAGCAGGTTGGCGCCCTCGTAGCGTTCCAGCACCGCCGCGGTGGGTGGTTTGATGGCGATGGGTTCGCCCAGCCAGAGCGCCACGGCGTCGGCGTCGGCTGTCCGGCTGCCTGATGCGGCCAGCAGGGCGGGGTTCGTTTCCAGCCGCGCCGGCGCCCGCGCGGCAAAGGTGACCGGGGGCGGGTCGGTGCGCCCGGCAGCCAGGCGGCGAATCTCCGTCAGCGCGGCGCGGCGGGCCGCCGGCGTCAGCAGCGCCACCTGCACCTCGTGGTTGTGGCTGCGCTCGCCCAGGCCGTCGTTGACGATGGCCTGACCGGAGCGGGTCAACTGGCTGGCCGCGCTGTTGCCCTCACCCAGCACGGCCTGCGCCACCTGCGGCGTGCAGCGCAGCGCCACGCGCAGCCCCATCTGCTCGTAGATCGTGCGGCTGTAGAGGCCGGTGATGGTGGGCGTCTGCGAACTGAGCAGCACGTGGATGCCGAAGCCGCGCCCGCGGCGGGTCAGGTCTTCCAGGATTTGCCCGGCACGGCGCGCCAGCGCATCCTCCTCGGCAAAAAGCACCTGGAACTCGTCGATGATCAACAGGATGCGCGGCATGGCGCGCCCGCTGGAGGCCACATAGTCGGGCAGGAGCTGCGCGCCGTGGCGCTTGAACAGCTCGCCGCGGGCCTCGCGTTCGGCTTGCAGCCGCTCCAGCACGCTCAGCGCAAACTCCCGTTCACTCTCCAGCGCCACGACGTGCGCGTGGGGCAGGTCGATGTAGTCCTGAAACTCCACGCCCTCCCGGAAATCCATCAGATAGAGCGCCAGGTCGTCCGGGGCATAGGTCAGCGCCAACTGCATGATGAGTACGTGGAGCAGGTTGGATTTGCCCGAACCGGGTGCGCCGCCCACCAGGGCATGGTGGAGCACATCGTGGCCAAAGCGCAGCGTGTGCACCGCGCCCGTGCTGTCCAGTCCGATGGGAATCTCCAGCCCGTCGCGGCTGCGGGCGCGCCAGCGACGTTCCGGCGGCGGGGCGATCTGGCCGAATTCGAGCGCGGTCGCCGCCTGCGCCATGCCTTCCCCCACGGCCTCCAGCCACGCGTTCATGGGTTCGACCGGCGGCGGCGCGTCGGGCGTCACGCTGAACTCGCCCAGTACGCGGTCGCGCCAGCGCAGGCTGTCCGCCGCAGTGAAACGCAGCAGCGTGCAGAGCGTCAGCAGGTCGTCCAGGTTGACGTTGCGGGGCGGCGGCGTCGATGCGTCGAGCGTGGCCAGCAGATAGACGCCTGCGGGCGGCCCCGTGCGCGCCACCTGGAGCAGCGCTGCCCAGGTGCGCTCGTCCATGCCGGCGGGCAGCCCGGCGATCACCAGCACGCGGTAGGGCACGGCCGTGGCGGGGTTGGCCGCGTTGTAGGCTTCCACCGTGGCGTAGACATTGCGCCGCCGCTCCTGAGCCACGCGGGTGATCTGTTCGTTGATCTGCGCCAGTTGCGCCGCCAGTTCGTCGGCGCGCACAAAGATGCGTGGCCCGCGCTGCTCCTGGGGCAGGTGGAGGAAGCCGGCCAGCAAACTGCCCGCGCCGCCCGGCTCGCACAGGATCACCTGTACGCGCTGGGGCGGGTGGGTCAACACCAGGCGCAGCAGCAGCGACTGGAGCAGCGCCGCGCCCGCTGTCGCGGCGGCCAGGCTGTGGCGGGCGTCGATGCAGAGCGAACCCTGGCCGAGAAAGGGCGCCAGCGCCGGCAGGTCCCAGTGGCCGGGGTCGCCGGGCAGTTGCAGCGCGCCGATGCGCAGGTCGGCGGGCGGCGCCGCGGCCGCCGGCGGGACAAAGGGCGTCGCCAGCAGATCCTTCCAGCGGCCGGCGTCGAAACCC
>JAPKMV010000682.1 GCA_026645635.1 Caldilineaceae bacterium | reverse complement strand
CCCGGCGCACTGCCCGCTTGAGATGCAGGTCGAGCACCGGCAGTTCTTCGCTGGGATCGACGCCGAACAAGAAAATGACATCGTGCTTGGGGTCTGTCCCGTACTGCGGCTTCATCACATCGGCCAGGGCGGGCAGACCTGTGGGCAGCGCAGCTACGTCGCCGCCGTCGCGGTGGTCGATGTTGTTCGTGCCGATCAACTGGCGCATGAAGCGCTGGAGCAGGTAGTTGCTCTCGTTGGTCAGCTTGGCGCTGCCGATCCCGCCGATGGCGTCGGCGCCGTGCTGCCCCTTGATCGCCTGGAGCTTCTCGGCGACGAGGGCCAGCGCCTCGCTCCACGGCGCGGGCTGGAGCTTGCCCTCCTTACGCACCAGCGGCATGGTCAGCCGGCCTTCGTCGTTGACCCAGGCGTGGGCAAAGCGCCCCTTGTCGCAGATCCACTGGTCGTTGACCTGCATGTTCTCGCGGCCGATGATGCGGCGCAGCTTGTGGGTGCGCGTGTCCATGCGGATATTGCAGCCCATCGAGCAGTGGGTGCAGATGCTCGGCGTGCGGTCGATCTCCCAGGGGCGGAAGGAGAAGCGAGCGACCTTGTTGGTCAGCGCACCCACCGGGCAGATGTCGATGATGTTGCCGCCGGTCTTGGCGTCCACCGGCTTGCCGTCCTGGATGTCGATGATGGTCTTGCCGCCGCGCTCGAACAGGGCGAGCTGCGGCTTGTCTTCCCACTCTTCCAGGTAGCGGATGCAGCGCCAACAGACCACGCAGCGCTCCTGGTCGAGCACGATGGTGTCGCTGATATGATAGTTCTTGTTCTTGTGGCGCTTTGGCTCGACCAACTGGCTGAGACCGGGGCCGAACTGCATGGTCTGGTCTTGCAGCGGGCATTCGCCGCCCTTGTCGCAGATCGGGCAGTCCAGCGGATGGTTGAGCAGGATGAAGGCCAGGTTCGCCTCCTGCACCTCGCGCACCTGCTGCGTGTCGGTCTTGACGACCATGTCCGGCGCCACCGGCACGGAGCAGGCGGTTTGCAGAGCCATGCCGCGCGGCCCGGAGATTTCCACCAGACACATGCGGCAGCAGGCCACCGGGTCGAGCTTGGGGTGGCTGCAAAAAACCGGGATTTCGATGCCCAGCTTGGCGGCGGCGTCCACCACCAGCGTACCCTTGGGCACGGAAACCTGGCGGTCGTCGATGGTTACGGTAACAAGATCGGTCATAGCTTTATTGTTTCCCTCAGTTGCTTCTCGGCAGTGGAAGGAAGAGCGCCGGGTCAATTTCACAGTCAGGCAAGGCCAGCGGTGCAATCTTCTGCCCTGCTGGTACTTCGATTTGCTGGCGGTAGCTCATCTGCCGTCCACTCAGCACCGGGTCGCGGTGCACTTCGATCGTGCGCGCATAGACGTTGACAATCCAGTACTCCCGAATCTCGGCATTGGCGTAGAGCGCCCGTTTCGTCTTGCGATCAAAGTTCAGCGTCGTGTCAGACACCTCGCACACGAGCAGTACTTCCGCAGGCGATGGGTGCCGGTAGTCAAATTCGTCGGCGTTGGGCGATGCGACCGCCAACACGATGTCCGGCTCAGGTTCGCTGCTCTGTTCCTCCAGCGTGATCGGCTGCTGCGAACGGACAACGATTGGTTCCTCAACGCAGCGCTCAAAGAGTCTGGACAATCGCGTCAACGTGCTCGCATGGGGGGGATGAATCGGACTCATTGCCACCAACTGTCCTTGAATCAACTCTACTCGATCATTGGGGCGAAAGAAACCACGTTCGATCAACCAGTGATACTCGGCAAGTGAGAACAGCCGAAATGGGCGTTCCAGCTTTCGTCTGACTGATTTTGGCCGCATGGTCCGGCCTGGAGTATCAAGTAATGTTGACATTGTCGCCGCCGCGCCTAATCGCACAATCTCTAATCTCCACTCACCTTCACCCGCGTATCCCGGTTCAACGGCGACTCCCCCACCAACGCCAGCGCGCTGTCGCGGGCGACGCTGGGCCGGCCGCTGTCGGGCCGGTAGATCGGGCGGATCGGCAGCACCGGCAGCTCGAATTCCGGGTTGGTGCGCGCGATGTAATCCTCGAACTCGGGCCGGAACTTGGCGATGTTGCTCTGCAGGCCCCACACCGACGCCTCGCCGAAGGGGCAGAAGCTCTTGCCGGCGATGAACTTGGTGATGTGGTCGAGCAGGTCGATGTCCTTGATGCGCCCACCGCCGTTTTCCATGCGGATCAGGATCTCTTCCAGCCAGGTGGTGCCCTCGCGGCAGGGCGTACACTTGCCGCAGCTCTCCTCGCGATAGAAGCTCAGCGTGCGCCGCGCCACCTCCACCATCGGCGTGCGCTCGTCGATGACGATGACGCCTGCGGAGCCGAGGAGCGAACCCGCCGCCTGGATCGCCTCGTAATCCAGCGGCGTGTCCATCTGGTCGGGCGTGAGCAGCTTCATGGAGAGGCCGCCGGGCACGATGGCCTTGATCGGCGCACTCTCGTCCTGTGGCCCGCCTCCGTACTTGTAGATCAGGTCGCGCAGCGGCGTGGCGTGGGGCAGTTCGTACAGCCCCGGATATTTCACGTTGCCGCTCAGACAGAAGATGCGCATCCCCGGCGACTTCTCGGTGCCGAAAGTGCGGTACCACGCGACACCGCGCTGCATGACGTGGGTGACGATCGACTCCACGTTGTTGACGATGGTGGGCTTGGCGTAGAGACCTTCGACCGCCGGGAAGGGCGGCTTCATGCGCGGGTGGCCGCGGTAGCCTTCCAGGCTGGTGAGCAGCGCCGTTTCCTCGCCGCATTCGTACGCACCGGCGCCACGATGGACGACGATGCGCAGGTTCACATCGGCGCCGAAAATCTTCTCGCCCAGGAAGCCCTGCTTCTGCGCTTCCTTGACCGCTTCCACCAGCCGCGTGTAGCCGAAATAGTATTCGCCACGGATGTAGATGAAGGCGATCTCAGCCTTGATCGCGTAGGCGCTGAGGATGAT
>JAPKMV010000681.1 GCA_026645635.1 Caldilineaceae bacterium | reverse complement strand
GCAACGAAATCGCCCACCGTCGCCGCCGTGGGCACAAAGCCCACGCCCACAAAGGGCGTCCCCTCCAGTTGGAACAGCGCCGGCGTGGTCATTCCGGTGACGGTGAAGACCAGCCTCGCATTCACCTCGTCGATCTGCACCGTCTCGGTCACCTGCTGCCAGACGCCCAGGTTGCACCAGAAGAGCTTGTGCTGCGTCGCCTGCGCTGCGTCGGTGTAGCGGAGCGTCAGCACGATGGCGTCCACGCCTGCGGCGGCCTCCACCATGGCGTCCACGTAAGGTGAGACCACCCGCGTGCCCGGCGCCGCATCCGGGCAAGGATTGCCGCCGAACTCCGCCCAGCCCATCACCGGCGTCCCCGCGCCCTGCTTCGTGACCTGGATGAAGTTGGGCGAGAGGTTGCCCACCGTGTAGTCGCCGCCGGTGCTGCGTGTGATGCCGCCCGCAGTCGTCGGCTCCGCCACATAGACGATGGCGCGGTCGTTCAGCGCCGGGTTGCCGGCGATGCTGCCCTCGATCTGCACCACCGCCGCACCGCCGGGCGCGGTGTACGTCACCGCCGCCACACCGCTGGCGTCGGTCACCGCGCTGGCGCCCACCGCACCGCCGCCCGGTGGAATGATGGCGAAGTTGATCGTTATACCCGCCTGCGCCGGCGTCAGCGTGGCGCTGATCGTCACCGATCCGTTGGGCGCCACGCCCGGCTGCGCGGGGAAGATGTCCAGTTGCGCCACAGTGACCGCGGCGCTGCTGCTGTTGTTGCCCGCGCCACCGTCGCCGCTGGATGTGATCGTCGCCGTGTTGGTGATGACCAGGCCCGTCCAGGCGTCGCCGGCCAGCACGCCGGTGAGCGTGATGATGCCGCTTTCACCCGGATCCAGGTCGCCGTCCTCGTCGCTCAGCGCCCAGGCGAAGTCGGGCGATCCGCTGGTCTGGGTGATGAACACGCCGCCGCTCACCGTGCTGCTGGTGATGCCGGTGATCGTCACGCTGAGCGGGATCGAGTCGCTGATCACCACGCTGCGGGCGAAGCGCGCACCGGTGTTGCTGAAGGCCAAGGTGTAGGTGATCGCCTGCCACGGCGCGGCCAGCACCGGCTCAACCGATTTGGCGATGGCCACCTCAGCGTCGGCGAAAGTCGGGCAGCCCAGGATCGCCGCATTCAGGAAGCCGCTGAAGTCCACGCTGCTGGTCACCGAGTCGCCGATGCCCGGCCCGGCACCGGACGGCCCGCTGGCATGGCCCCACCAGTTGCCCGTGGCGGTAACCGGCTGGGATGCGTCAAGCGCGATGTCGCTGTTGCCCACGATACAACTGCCCGTGATGCTGAGCGGGCCATTGCCGTGGTGGATGGCGCCGCCCCGCCCAGGACCATTGAAGAGGAAGGCACTGTCCTCTACCGTCAAGGCGCCGTCAATCACAATGACGCCGGCCCCCGCGCCGCCGTCATAGCCGGTGGCATTGTTCTGGATCAGGCTATTGTTGGTGATCGTCATTGCGCCAACGTTGATGTAGACACCACCGCCCTGGCTGAACGCCTGCGCCGTGATCACATTGGAAAGGATGCCGCTGTGATCCAGCATGACGATGCCACCTGCGTTGTGCAGACCGCCGCCAAACGTCGCGGCAACGTTCTCCCGCACCTGGCTGTTGCCGGCAATGGTGGCTACCGCGCTCGCGCCAATGTTGTAAATCCCCCCGCCAGATTGCGCTCTGTTGGCAGCAACGGTGCTGGCAGCCAGCATCACCGTTCCCAGATCGTTGAAGATTCCGCCACCATTGACAATGACGCTATTAGAGACCACGCTGCTGGCGGAGAGCGTCACGCTGCCCGCCGGACCGCTCCAGATACCGCCGCCATTGTTGGTGGCTGTGTTGGATGCGACAGAACTGGTGTTGAGGGTCATGCTGCTCGCCGCCCCATTCCAGATCCCGCCGCCGTTGTTCGTGGCGCTGTTGCTGTACACCAACGTGTTGCTGATCGTCGTGGCCGCCCCAGTGGTGTGGATGCCGCCGCCATTGCCCCCAAGACCGCCGGTGAGGCGCAGATTCTCCACCGTTGCGCTGATGGCGCCGGTGATGAGGAGCACCCGCCCGCCACCGAGCGCATCCAGCGTAGTGGGGTTGGCGGTGGGGTTGCTGGTGATCCAGTTCGTGGTCGTGTAGCCGCCGGCCAGGGTCAGCGTCTTGTCGATGCGCGCCACCTGGGTGTCACCGCTGTCGAACACGGCGCCCGCGCAATAGCCGGCGATCTTCACCGCACCGCCCGCGCTCGCTGCGGCCACCGCATCGCGCACGGCCTGGGCGTCGTCACTGGCGAAGAGCGTGGCGCCATCATCCGGCGTGGCATAGCAGGCGAAGTCCCCGATGAAGGGCGACTCGTCGTAGCCGATGTCGAAGCCGGCGCCCTGGGGCCGCGGGTCGCCGAAGAAGTCGGTGGCGACGCCCGCGTCCACACCGCGGTCGATAGCCGCCGATGCCGCGGTGAGCTGGTAATCATCCGCCGCCGGGTCGAGGAAGGCTGGATCACCGCTGACGCTGTTGGCTCCGCCGCCCACCGTGCCGACAGTGTTGTTGGTGTTGCCAAAGAAGAGGTTGTAGTCCTGGGTCACCGTCACCCCGCCGGTGCGCTGGATGCCGGTGGTGTGGCTGACAATGATGGTGTCGGTGATGTGCGCCGTTCCCTGTTCCAGCACCACGGCTGCGCCGCCGGCCAGCGTGGGCGAGGCGATGGTGGTGTAGAGGATGGTCAGCGTGTCGTCGTTGTTCTCATGTCTGGCATAGATGGCGTCGCCCTGGCCGTTCGCCCGGTTGCCGGCCATCAGCACGTTGACCATCTGCTCCGTCGATGCGCCCGAACCCAGGCCATCAAAATAGATAGCGCCGCCATTGAGGCTGGCGCGGTTGTGCAAGAAGAGCGCACCCTCCACCTGCACGCCGGTCTGAACATAGATGGCGCCGCCATTGTTGTTCGTGCTCTGGTTGTTCTCGAA
>JAPKMV010000680.1 GCA_026645635.1 Caldilineaceae bacterium | reverse complement strand
GGGTCGAGCAGGCTGCGCAGACGGCGCTGGCTCAGGGCGACGCCACCACCGCCCGCCGCGCCTATCTGCGCGCCTGCACCTACTACCGGGCGCCGCTCTTTATCATGGCGCCGCAGGAGCCGTCCTTCACAGCCGACATTGCAAAGATGCGCGCCTGTTTTCGGGCTGCGGCCGGGTTGAGCGATCCACCCATCACCGCGTTCACGGCGCGGTTTGAGGGGCATACGCTGGACGGCTATTGCCAGCAACCCACCCCCGCCGGTGCACCGCGACCGACGCTGATCGTGGCGGGCGGTATCGAGACATTTGCCGAAGATTGCTATTTCATGATCGGCCCCACCGCCCTCGCCCACGGCTACAACTTTCTCACCGTCGATCTGCCGGGGCAGGGCGTCAACCCGGCGCAAGGACTCTACTTTGGCGCACGCATGGAGGGGCCGGTGGCCGCTGTAATCGACAGCGCGCTGCGGCTGCCGGGTGTCGATCCGGCGCGCCTGGCGCTGTATGGCTTCAGTTGGGGCGGGCACATTGCCTTCAAAGGGGCAGAGCACGACCCGCGCATCCAGGCGATGATCGCCAATCCGCCCATGCCCAATGTCTTTCGCGCAGTGCTGGCGCAGCAGCAGGGCCACGACCGCAACGACCCGGTGGCCAAGATCGCCTTCCAGCAGATCGTGTGGCGCATGGGGCTGCGCATCAGCTTCAACCCGCGCGACATCGCCCGCCGCATCGGCAAAGCCTACGATTACTACTTTCACGGCAGGGCCGACCCGGCCAAGATCGCCTGTCCGGCGCTCTGTCTGGCCGGCGCCGCGGAAGCGCCGGTCACCCGCCAGATCGCAGAGGAATGTGGCCGGAAGCTGCCCCATCCTCAGACCAAGGTGATCATCTTCACCAAGGAAGATGGCAGCGACGCCCACTGCCAGGTGGACAATCTCGATGTGCCCAACCGCGCGATCTTCGGCTGGTTGGCGGAAGTGTTTGGCGGAGAAACCGCCTGATTGGTCAGCGGCGATCGCATAGAGACCGTTTGTAAAGTCACCAATTTCAACGCAGAGTCGCAAAGATGCAGAGAAACGCAGAGGCTATACCTGTCGAAACTTCCTCTGCTTTTCTCTGCGGGCCTCTGCACCTCTGCGACTCTGCGTCAAAGAGGACTTTATAAACAGCTTCATGGAGAGGAGGAGACAATGAGCGAAGAAAAGCTGACGCCTGAGTCGCATGCTGCGGCTGCCGATGCCTGGGCTGCGCCGGTGGCAGCGCTGAGCATCGACGAGATGCCGGCCGGCGCCACCGATCTCAACCTGGCGGGACGGGCGCTCGCCAACCCGCTCGACGGCTTTGGCCCTCTCTGGCAGCGCACCTATCGCGTACGGCTGGCCGGCGCCACCGCCACGCCGGAGCAGGTCATCGCCGCGTGGAAGGCGAATTTCGCCCGCTTTCAGCCGCCCGAAAACCGCTTCCTGGCCACGGCAGATGGCGTTGCGCCGGGCGAACTGCTCTTCATCGATTCGGTGCTGACCCAAACGCCCGGCATCCGACAGATGACGCCCATGGCCAGCGGCGTACTGGTGATGTACGCCGACGCCACCGTCGGCTTTCCGGTGGCTGGCTGGAACACCTTCAGCGCCTATGACGACGACGGCGTCACCGTGGCGCAGGTGCAGGTGCTCGATCGCACCAGCGACCCGATCTACGAATTTGGCTATCGTTTCATGGGCGGCGAAACCAAGCAGGATGGCACCTGGACGCATGTTCTGCGCGCGCTGGCTGCACATTTTGGCGTGAGCGGCGAGGTGATGATGCAGAAGACCTGCATCGACGACCGGCTGCAGTGGCGCAATGCCCGCAACGCCTGGTACAACGCGTCGATCCGCACCTTCTTCCACCGGCTGACGCATCCGTTCCAGGCCGGCAGCCAGCCCCCACCCATGCCCGCTCGGAGTGCAGCGCAAGCGCGCAGCGTGGCAGTAGCGCCGCCGCCAGCCGCCGCGCGGTCGAGCACCGCAGGCGCGGTGGAATCGTCGCCGCCAAGCGCGCCTGCCGGAGGCGTGTGGGCGAAGCCGGTGCAGCGCCTCGACGTCAAGCCCCTTGCGGCGGAGGCGATCAACCTCAACGTGCAGGGCAAATCGTTGACTGGCCCGCTCAAGGGCTTTGGGCAGATGTGGCAGAAGACCTTCTCGGTGCGTCTCACCGGCGTGGATGTCACCCCGGCGGAACTGGTGCGCATGTGGAAGGCCAACTTCCCCAGCTTCTGGCCGTCGGGCAACCGCTTTTTTGGCTCGCTGGAGGGCATTGCCCCCGGCGAAGTGGCGGTGCTCAATCTCTCCGGGCCGGGCGGCGCAATGATCTCCACCGGCGTGCTGGTCATCTACGCCGACGATGAATCCTTCTCCTTCATGACGCCGCAGGGTCACGTTTTTGCCGGGATGATCACCTTCAGCGCGCACGACGACGAGGGTGTCACCGTGGCCAACATCCAGATGCTCATCCGCGCCAGCGACCCGCTCTTCGAGGCCGGCTGCCGCATCGGGATTGTGCATCGCATGGAGGATCAGTTCTGGCACGGCACCCTGCGCAACCTGGCCGCGTACTATGGCCTCCAGGGGCAGGTGGTGCAGCGCACGACGCTGGTCGACCCGCGCATGCAGTGGTCGGAGGCGGGTGCAGTCTGGCACAATGCAGCGGTGCGCACGACGCTCTATGCACCGGTCAACGCAGCAAAGAGCCTCCTGCGCCGCGCCTGATCCGTCGTCTGTTCTATGCAGGATGAACTCGGTGCGGTGGATTCACGCCAACAGACAACAGAAGCCAATGCCGGTGTAATACCAATCAACTTTTGTTGAAGCTGAGGTGGCAAAGATGGCGCAGGTGATCATAATCGGCGGCGGCCCGGCAGGCGTCACGGCGGCGTTGCGGGCGCGTGAATTGGGTGCGGCCGTCACCTTGATCGAAGGCGGTGCGCTCGGCGGCGTCTGCACCAATGACGGCTGCGTG
>JAPKMV010000067.1 GCA_026645635.1 Caldilineaceae bacterium | reverse complement strand
CGCGACCACTTCGGCGTCTACCTGGCGGGCGTGCCGCGCGGCGTGGTCTTCGTCGCCTATCCCCAGACGGACAAGACGCCGGATCAGGTGCGCTTCCGCCTGGTGGACATCGACGGCCGCGTGGTGCAGGAAGAGACGGAGAACCTGCCGCCCTATGAGGCCACCCTGCGCGTGGGCGAACTCTCCCCCAGTGCAGGCAACCGCCACCCGCAGATCGAGGTTGTGCCGATCTTCGCCGGACGCGAGGGCTGCCCGTCCAGCTATCCCGTGCATGTGCTGGCCGACCCGGCTACGCTGCCCGGGGTCAAACCTTTCGACAACCGGCACACCTTCTGGAATGCCGACCGCGGCCGCTACGAGTTCTACGGCTTTATCCCGAACGCCGCCGACATCAACTTCTCGATTCCGCGGGATCCGCTGCCCTTCTTTGGCGCGTTCCAGAACACCTTGCGCGCCGGGGTGATCGTGGCGGGTTGGGTCTATGAGGATGGCCGCGTGGAAGTGCGCGCCGTCTACGCCGATGCGCTGGTGCGCGCCCTCAGCGTGAAGCTCTATGAGAACCACAAGCAGCTCGACCTGCCGCAGCAGCCCCTGGGCAGCCCGTGGCAGACGCTGCGCAATCTGCGCGTCGACCTGGGCAGCTTCGACCTGGTGGCGGAGGATTCGGTGGGGCTGCCCTTCACCCACGCGCCGGTGCTGGATCTCTTTGGGCTGATCCAGGTGCATGTGGCCACCAGCGGCGACGTCACCTACGGCATCAAGATGGGCGGCTATGCCAAACCCTTTGCCCCTGAGATCGGCGCGCGCGTCACTGCCAGCGCGGGCGCACAGGGGGAGATCGGCTACGGGCTGGGGGTGATCGGCGGCATCGCCGCGGTCGGCTACTCCCTGGGGCTGGGCGCGGCGCTGGATGTGCCGGTGGACATCGAAGTGCTGCCCCAGCCGGACCTCAACGTGCCCGAGGTCTGTTTCCGCATCAACGCCTTCGCCCGCGCCTGGGCGCAGTACCTGTGGGGCATCAAACTGCCCGGCGCCAACACCAACCCCTCGTACAAACGGGTGCTCGCCGAATATCCGCTGGGCTGCCTCGGCCCCTTTGCCGCACGCAGCGCGGGTCTGCTGCCCGCAGCGGCGGTGGAAGACGAACCGCCGCCCGCGCTCTTCGCCTCGCCCTCGGTCGCCAGCAGCGCGGATGGTCGCGTGCTTGCCGCCTACGTGGAGGACCGCGCCGTGGGCGATGTGGCCCAGGTGCAGATCGTGGCGCGCTTCCAGGACGGCGCCACCGGCCAGTGGCTGGCGCCAACGCCTTTGAGCGACCCCGCGCACAGCGCAGTCAACCCGGTTGCGCTCTTTGCCGGGCCAGATGCGCTGCCCGTGGTGGCCTGGGCCGAGATGCCCTACGACGCCGCAACCGCCGCCACGCTGGGCGACGATATGAACGCTCATCTCCGCCGCCAGGAGATCTTCTATGCGGTCTACCAGAACAACGCGTGGAGCGCGCCGATTCGCCTGACCGATGACCTCCTCGGCGACGGGATGCCGGCGGGCGTGGGCAGCAGCAGCGGCGCGCTCCTGGCCTGGACGCGCGACACCGACGCCGACTTCGCCACCCGCGGCGACCGGCGCGTCGCGGTCGCGGTCTTCAACCCGGCCACGGCGCGCTTCCTGGCGCCCCAGTTTCTCACCGCGCCGACCGGCGGCATGAACGCCGACGTGCGCGTGGCGCTGGCGCCCGACGGCACGCGTCACCTGGTCTGGGTCAACGACGCTGACGCCAGCCTGCTCACCGCCGACGACCGGCGCATCGCCTGGGCCACGGCGCCCGCGGGCGCGCCGGGCGTGCAGCCCACCTGGGCGGTGGTCAACCCGCAGCCGCTGCCGCCCCGGGTGGATTCGCCCGCGCTCAATGTGGGGCCGGCCGGGGTGGAACTGGCCTTCCTGGTGCGCCAGCCGGAAGCGGGCGTCGTGCCGCTGCTCGGTCCCAACGGCGCGCTCTGGACGGCGACCTTCGCCGCCAACCAGTGGCAGGCCGCGCCGCTGCTGGACGAAACAGGCGCTCTGGTCTTCGCCGAGCAGCCGGTGCTGGCGGGCGCGCAGGGCGAGAGCCTGCTGGCCTTCCGCCGCTTCAGCCCGGCGAGCCTGGACAACGGCGCGCTGGGGCAGATCAGCCTGGCGCGGCGCAACGCCAACGGCAGTTTCACCGCACCGATCTACGTGACCGACGCGCCGCAGGAAAACTGGCAGGCGGCGCTGGCCATCAACCCGGTGAACCGGCAGGCGGTGCTCCTCAATGTTGCGCGTGCCCAGCCCAGCCGGCGCACCCTGCCCGACGGCAGCCCGCGCGCCGCGATCCGGGAAAGCCGCGCCATCCTGGCCGCCAATGCCGGCGCGCTCACGGCCGGCGGCTTTGCCACACCGCAGGACCCGGTGGAGTTCCTGGTAAGCGCCCCTACCGCTGACCCGGCGCTGGATCCCCCGTCAGCGTCGGCCAGCGTGCTGCCGGCAGGCCAAACCATCACCGTCAGCGTCACCCTGCGCAACGTGGGGCGGGACGCGGCCACGGGGATGACTGTGGCGCTCTACCAGGGCGCAGTGGGCAGCGGTGTTCTGCTGGGAAGTCACACCGTGGCCGGGCCGCTTGCGCTCAACGCCACAGCGCCGCTCACCTTCGCCGTCGCGGCGACGGGCAACGCGCAGCCGCTCTACGCCCAGGTGACGAGCAGCGGCGGCAACGCCAGCCCGGCCAATGACCTGGCGCTCCTCACCCTGGGCGTCCCATCGGCGCCGATCACCGTGACGGTGGCGGCGGATCCGTGGAATGAGGAGGTGCTGGCCGTACTCTGGGCGATGCCAGAGGGTGAATGGCCGGCGGGCTATCGCATCCTGCGCGGCGCGACGCTGGACGGACCCTTCGAGTTGGTCGGCGAATCGGCGGCGCCGGACTTTGCGGACATGCTGGCGCGCCGGGGGCAGAGCTACTGCTACGTCGTGCAGGCGCACAACGGCGATGCGTTCTCGCCGCTGAGTGAGCCGGCCTGTGGCGCGCTGGAGATGCTGCGGGTCTATCTGCCGGCCGTTGTGCGCTAAAGTCACTGGCGATAACAAACGGGAGTTTTGCCCGGCGCGGGACTTGCGTTTGCGCCAAAGCAGCAGGTAACGTACACTCCAGAGGAGACGCCAACCACCACTGTCAGCCCCAGGAGCCGAGCGTTGCCTGAGTCGAGTGAACGCAAGACGCGCAAGGAATTGATCGACCCGGAATTGCAGCGGGCCGGCTGGAATCTGGATGACCCCCACCAGGTCGGGTTGGAGATTCCAGTCGACGGCTATGATCCCGCAGCCTGGCAACACCTGCAGCAGCGCATCAGACAGGTGCGCGAGGCAGATCCGTCGCTGACGCTGCAGGCGCCGACCGGCGTCAGCGACTATGCGCTCTACCGCCCCAACGGCGAAATCATCGCCGTGGTCGAGGCCAAGCGCACCAGCATCGACCCGCGCCTGGCCGAAGCGCAGGTCGAGTTCTACGTGACCGAACTTGAGAAACGGCAGAGCTTCCGGCCATTTGCCTTTCTTGCCAACGGCCACGATATCTATTTCCTGGATGTGGGGCGCGCGGCCAAACGGCTGGTGCAGGGCTTCTTTTCGCCCGCCGACCTGGAAAACCTGCTCTTTCTGCGCACCCACCAGACGCCGCTGAACCTGACGCCGGTCAACCGGGCTATCGTCAATCGCGGCTACCAGATCGAGGCGATCCGCCGCGTGGGCGAAGCCTTTGGCCTGGGCAAGCGCAAGGCGCTGGTGGTGATGGCCACCGGCACAGGCAAGACGCGCGTGGCGATGGCGCTGGTGGATATCTTCCTGCGCAGCAACCAGGCGCGGCGCATCCTCTTTGTGGCTGACCGCGATGCGCTGGTCGGGCAGGCGCTGAAGGAAGGCTTCCAGGAGCATATCCCCGGCGAGCCGTGCACGCGGCTGCGCAGCTACCAAATCGACACGACCAGCCGCCTCTATGTGGTGACGCTGCAAACGCTGAGCAACATCTACCGCCAATTCTCCCCCGCCTTCTTCGACCTGATCGCCTTCGACGAGGTGCACCGCTCGATCTTCAACAAGTGGAATGACGTGCTCCACTATTTCGATGCGCGCATGATCGGGCTGACCGCCACGCCGGCCGACTTCATCGACCGCAACACCTTTCTCGAATTCGAGTGCTTCGACGGCAAACCGACCTTTCTCTACACGCTGCGCGACGCCGTGCAAGAGGGCTACCTGGTCGACTACACCCTCTACGCCGCGCAGACCCGTTTCCAGCGCCAGGGCATCCGCGGCGTCGATCTCAGCGAAGAACAGCGCAACCTGCTGATCGCCCAGGGGCTGGACCCCGACGCCATCGATTACTCCGGCACCGAGCTGGAGCGGAAGGTGAGCAACCGCGACACCCTGCGCCGGCAGTGGCTCGAACTCATGGAGGTGATCTACAAGGATGCGTCGGGCCAACTGCCGGCCAAGACCATTATCTTTGCCATGACGCAGGAGCACGCGCTGCGCCTGGCCGAGGTCTTTGCCGAACTTTTCCCGCAGTTTCCCGGGCTGGTGCAGGTCATCACCTACAAGTCGGACTTCCACAGCACGTTGATCGAACGCTTCAAAGAAGCGGACATGCCGCGCATCGCCATTTCGGTGGACATGCTGGAGACCGGCGTCAACGTGCCCGAAGTGGCCAACCTGGTTTTCATGCGCCCGGTGCAGTCGCGCATCAAGCTGGAGCAGATGATCGGGCGCGGCACGCGCAACCAGGAGACGTGCAAGCGGCTCCATTGGCTGCCCAATGGCCGCAAAGACGATTTCCTGATCGTCGATTTTTGGGAAAACGACTTCGCCAAGACGCCGCAGCCTGAAGTTGCGCAGAGCCTGCCGGTGCTGGTGAATCTCTTCAACACGCGGCTGGCGCTGTTGGAGAAAACGTTGGGTGGGGCGAGGGGCGAATTGCGAGGGGCGAGCGCAGCGGAAGTTGCCGTGCGCGAGCGGGCAATTGACGATCTACGCGGCATGATCGAACGCATCCCGCGCGACGCATTTGCCGTGAAGCGCAGCCTGCCGCAGATCGAGCAGGTGTGGACGGACGAGTTCTGGCGCTACCTGCCGCCCGCGCGCCCGGCGTTCCTGCGCCTGCAGGTGGGGCCGCTGTTGCGCTACGCCGCGGATGTGGATGTGCCCGCGGCGACCTTCACGCACAAGGTGGAGCGGCTCAAGCTGCAATTGCTCACCAACCAGCCCACGGCGACCACGGCGCAGTCTATCGCCGAGGATGCGGCGCGGCTGCCCGACTTCGTGCGCGAGGAACCGGCGCGCGCCGCCGCCATCCAGCGCTGTCTCGCCGACCTGACGGCCACGCCCCTCGACCAGATGAGCCAGGTGATCGACGCGCTGGCCGGCCAGATGCGCTTTCGCCGCCAGGGCGACGACCTCTTCCTGACGCTCGACCTGCCCGACCTGATCGCCAGCCGTGGCTACATCCTGCTCTTTGGCGGCAGCCAGGAAGTTTATGTCGAGACCTATCGCCAGCAGGTGGAAGCGCGCATCCTCGACCTGGTGGCCGGCCACCCGACGATTGCGGCCATCGAGCGGGGCGAGGCGGTGGCTGACCTGGAGCTGGTGGCGCTGGAGCGCACGCTGCGCCAGGTGCTGGGCGGCCCCGGGCTGGAAGTGACCGAGGCGAACATCCGCAAAGCCTACGGACTGAGCGTGGGCAGCCTGCTCGAATTCGTGCGCAGCCTGCTGGAGATCGACGGCATCCCCGACTACCAGGCCATCGTACAGCGCCAGTTCGACGGCTATATTGGCCGCCACGACGAATTCAACGCCGACCAGGTGCGCTTTCTGCGCGCGGTGCAGAGCGTCTTCGTGCAGAAGCGGCGGCTGGCGCGGGTGGATCTCTACCGGGCGCCGCTGGATGCCTTCGGCCAGGATGCGGTGGAGCGGTTGTTTGCGCCGGCAGAAGTAGAGGAAGTGCTGGCGCTCGCCGGACAGTTGGAGATTGGGTAATAACTGCTATTCCTCATCTGATGGCGCAAGCGCGCTGCTTGAGGCGTGATAAAGCAGTGCTTCTTCATGCAAAGCCAGACCTACCGGAGCCGGTCTGCGCTGCGACGCCGGCAGCGCGACCTTTTCCACCGCAGCGTGAACTGGCGGACGACCGACGGCGCGCGCCAGTTCGGTGGCAATGAATTGATTCAGACTCACCTGTTCCCGTGCTGCCGCTTCGACCAGGTCGCGATGGAGCGACTTGGGAACGCGCACGACAAATTTTCCGCTGAACTCGTCGCGGAGCGAGGGTTGCGGAATGGGGCGACCGTCAGCCAGCGCCAACTCGATCCAACCGGCCATAGCGTCCTGAATCATGGCAACGGCGTCTGCCGCACTATCGCCTTCTGTCATGCAGCCTGGCAACTCAACCACGCGCGCAAACCAGGTTGCATCATCTTCGCGGATCAATTCAATCGTGTAAGGAAGAGCGAGATAGGCGTCGATTGTGTTCATGCTTCTCCTTCGGCATCGATAGCCTGGTCAATCAGGTCAAGCGCCTGCCTGACATACACCTCTCTAACATAGGGGCGCTTGTACGGCACTGATAGCGTGAGTGCTCCCAGCGTATAGTAGTAGTGCGAGGAGCCGCTGCCCGCTTGACGACGCGTAAACCCGCAGCCAAGCAGCACCTTGTCGAGGTCGTCAAAGGGGACCGCTTTGGGATTGTTGCGTATCTTGTCCAGCAGTTTTTTTGCTTTTGACATAGATGCCCATAGAGCATAGTACTAGATACAGTACTGTATGTCAACCTGCGATTTCCTTGCAGGCACTCTATCCGTTCCCAATCTTCATCCATTACAGGATTTCTGACACAGTCAGCTATGATAGAAATGACGATTCAGCCGTTGCTACCTTCTCGTCACGAATGTCACGAATTTTTACGAATCATCGCTTTCCATTCGTTAAAATTCGTGCAATTCGTGACCTAAAAACTCTTACCTCTGAATAGTCACCGTATGCATTCGTCAAAATTCGTGCAATTCGTGACCAAGTTGAGAATCATCTGCAATGACAGAAGCAGCATTTGCCCAGTTGGTCGAAAGTATCAAACAGGCGGGTGAGATCAGACGCGGCGAACGCAAGCCAGGCCGGGTGTTCCACCTCCGGCCCAACGAATGCGTGGCTGATTCGCCCGGATTCGCACCAATATCGCCCCAAGCAACTCTGTCTACTGAAGAGAAATAGCCCGCGCCCATGCTTACCGACCCCAAACTCAAATCGCAAGTCGACCAACTCTGGAACAAGCTCTGGTCGGGCGGGCTGACCAACCCGCTCGACGCCATCGAGCAGCTCTCGTACCTGATCTTCTTCAAGCGGCTGGACGACCAGGAGCAGCAGGCGGAGAAGCACGCGCGGCTGGCCGGCGTCGCGCACAGCCCGCGCCTGCCGGAGGCGATGCGCTGGAGCGTCTGGACGCACTACACCGCCGACGCCATGCTGGAGCACGTGCGCGCGACGATCTTCCCCTGGCTGCGCACGCTGGGCGCGGCGGGCAGTTCCTTCGAGCGCTACATGCAGAACGCGGAGTTCAAGATCAATAAGCCCAGCCTGCTGGTCGAGGCGTGCAAGCTGATCGACCAGATGCAGATCGCCAGCCAGAACCAGGATGTGCAGGGCGACCTCTACGAATACCTCCTGAGCAAGCTCAACACCGCGGGGCGCAACGGCCAGTTTCGCACCCCGCGCCACATCATCCGCATGATGGTGCAAATGATCGACCCCAAGCCCTACGAGCGCATGGGCGACCTGGCCGCCGGCACCTGCGGCTTCCCGGTCAACGTGTACCAGTACATCCTGGAACAGCACACGTCGCCGGAGATTCTCACCTACGACGAGGAAGGTATGCCCCACAACCTGATCGGCGACCGGCTGACGGCGGCGCAGCGCACCTTCTTGCAGACCAAGGCCTTCCGCGCCTACGACAACGATTCGGGCATGGCCATGCTGCGCATCGGCTCCATGAACCTGATGCTCCACGGCATCGAACACCCGGCCTTCTTCTACATGGACACCCTCGCCAAAGCCTACCAGGAGAGCGGCGCCTATGACGTGCTGCTCATGAACCCGCCCTTCAAGGGCGCGGTGGACAAGGACGACGTCAGCCCGACGCTGCCCGGCGGCGTGACCAAGTCGGAGCTGCTCTTTGTGCACCTGATCCTGCGGGCGCTGGACATGGGCGGCCGCGCCGGCGTGATCGTGCCCGACGGCGTGCTCTTTGGCTCCAGCAACGCGCATGTGGCGCTGCGCAAGAAGCTGGTGGAGGAGCACCGGCTGGACGGTGTGGTTTCGATGCCCGGCGGCGTCTTCAAGCCCTATGCCGGCGTCTCGACTGCCGTGCTCTTCTTCACCAAGGGCGCGACGACCGGGCGCATCTGGTTCTACGACATGGCCCACGACGGCTTCTCGCTGGACGACAAGCGCCAGCCCACGGCGCAGAACGACATCCCCGACATTCTGGCCTGCTGGCGCAGCCGCCACGACGCGGCCTTTGGCGAGCAGCGCGCGGCGCGGCTGGCGCACCTGCACGATGAAGTCGCGCCGTTGAAAGCGGCCCGCCTGGCGCTGGAGGCGACGCTGCACCGGCTGCGGTTCGCGAGCGTGATCGACGGCGACGGCGAGGCGCAGATTCACCGCGACCTGCAAGGCGCGCAGGCGGAACTGGCGCAGGTGCAGGCGCAGATCGCGCCGCTGCACGGGGAGATCGAGCAACTGAGCCGGCAGTTCTGGGTGAGCAAGGCGCAGGTGCGCGCCAACGGCTACGACCTGACCGCCAGCCGCTACCGCCAGGTGGTGCAGGATGAGGCGTTTTACGAGGCGCCCGGGGTGACGATTGAACGACTACTTGAACTGGAACAAATCATCTCTCAGGAACTTAGACAACTGGGAGACATCGTCAAATGAACTGGCCCAGCAGATCACTGAGACAAGTCGCACAGGTATTCAATGGGAAAACGCCGAGTGAGAATGAGCAGCGAGCCGATGGGTGCCCAGTCCTAAAGATCAGGGATGTCGATGACAAAGGTCAATTCAGGGGGCACTTTGAGTCATTCGTTGATCCAACATTCTTGATAGAGTATCCCTTGAAAGTAATCCAAACTGGCGATAGCTTGATCCTCAATGCTGCCCACAATTCAGATTACGTCGCCTCCAAAATCTACAAATGTGAGGCAGCGGTTGTTGGTGCTATGGCGACCGGCGAGTGGATGGTCGTTCGACCAGATGTCAATACTGTCGATCCAGATTATCTGTTCTACTGGTTGGTTTGTGACGAAACGCGTCAGCATCTGCGCAGTATCGTGAAAGGTATACATCTTTATCCCAAGGATGTCAGCACGCTTGAGTTGTTGCTCCCCCCGCTGGCCGAGCAGCAGCGCATTGCCGGGCTGCTGCGGCGGGCGGATCGGCTGCGCCGGCTGCGCCGCTACGCGCTGGAGGTGAGCGCCGGGTATTTGCAGGCGGTGTTTGTGGAGATGTTTGGAGATCCGGTGCGGAACCCGATGGGGTGGCAAAGGGGAAAGTTGAAGGATCTTTGCAGCGAGATAGTCGATTGTCCACATTCCACCCCTACATATTCCGAGACAGTCACCGAATATGCCTGCGTGAGAAGTTCCGACATCCAGAACGGCTATCTTGACCTGTCAACGACAAAGTACGTCAACGACGAAGAATATCGCGTTCGCTGCGAACGTCTCGTACCAACGGCGGGTGATATTGTGTATTGCCGCGAAGGTGCTCGCTTTGGAAACGCAGCGCGCTTACCGACAGAGCCAAGAGTTTGCCTTGGTCAACGCATGATGTTGTTTCGCCCCAAGCGGACTGTTGCCACCTCTGCATTCATCTGGTCGGTCCTTGAAAACCCATGTATCTACAATCAGGCATTGAAAGCATCGGGGGGATCGGCTTCGCCACATGTCAATGTGGCAGATATCAAGATGTTTGATGTGATTGTTCCACCGCATGCGGAACAACAGGTATTTGCAGGCGTTGTGCACCGGCACGACAAAACACGAAGGTTTCAAATCGAAGCCCTGCGCCAAGCGGAGCATCTGTTCCAGGCGCTGCTGCAGCGGGCGTTTGCGGGGGAGCAGGGAATAGAGCACGGATTGGGAGAATGAACGGATCGAACGTTCGGTTGCCCGGCTGCTCGCGCAAAGCGCAACGGAGCCAATCCGTTCATTCTCCTGATCCCTGCTCTATGTGGTCGGCAATCGCATCAACGCCCACTGCGCCAGGCGGAGCATCTGTTCCAGGCGCTGCTGCGGCGGGCGTTTGGGGGGTGAGAGCAGGGCGATTTTTGTGCGCGGGTGCACGTCAGCCTGGGAATAAATTCCAGGCTGAAAGCCAAAGTCCACTGGAAGTGGACTGCTGGCGTGATCTGCCGCGGCCAACGGGACAACCGGTCGTCTTTCAGACGACTTCAGCTTTCAGCCTGGAATTTATTCCAAGGCGTCGCGCCTGGCGCCGCCTACCGCACCTGCCAGCTTTGGAATGAATTCCAGCGGGGTTTG
>JAPKMV010000679.1 GCA_026645635.1 Caldilineaceae bacterium | reverse complement strand
CGCCCGCGCGCCGTCGTAGTCGCCGGTGAGCCGCAGCAGTTCGGCGCGGTCTTGCAGCGCATGCGCTTTGAACCGCTGCTCCCCTGTGCTGTCGCTGACTGCCACGGCGGCGATGTTGTGCTGCCATGCGCGGTCATAGTGGCCCATAGCCAGCTCTGTCGAAGCCAGCATAGCCTGAAAGTGCCGCTCCCAGAAGCGGTTGCCGATGTCGGCGCGCCACGGCCAGAAAAGCCGATCCGTCGCACGAACGAAGGCCAGCAGTTCGTGCAGCGCGCCATTGGCGCCGGCGAAGTCGCCCAGGTGCACTTGCAGCAGCGCCGCGTTCCAGCGCCGCCAGAAATCGTGCTCGCACCACAGGTCGTCATGCTCGGTGACAGCCAACACCGCCGCCATCTCATCAAGTGCGTTTTGGCACCGGTCAAGCCAGCTCAGGCGCATGTACAGGGTCTGCAGGATGTACAGCAGGTTGGCCAGCAGGTGCAGTGTCTGCTGACGCAGCGCGGCATCCACAGTCTGCGGCCAGCGTTCCCGCAAGACGGCCGCGGCATCCTCGAAGTAGGGCAGCATCGCCTCGATCCAGCCGGTCATCTCGGCGACGAAGAAGAGGCTGTTCATCATCTGCTGCGTGGCTTTCCATTCGCCGTGTGCGAGCGCCCAGCCCCACGCTGCTTCCAGGTTGCCGAACTCAGTATGGAAGAAGGCCATCGCGGCGCTGTTCCAGTTGAGCGCCGCCTCTTCGGCCCCGGTGGCGCCGGCAAAATAGACACAGTGACGGTGATGCACCGCCCCGGCGCGCTCACCTGTTTCAGCCTGATGCTCCTGGGTAAGTTTGTCGGCGCAGTATTGGCGCATCAACTCGTGCAGCGTGAAGCGGTGCTCCCGGACGCGCAGCCAGGACTGGTCAACCAGGCTCTCCAGTTCAGGCAGGGTGGCGCCGGTCACTGCGGTGGCGGCCGCGGTGGTGAAGCCGCCGCGGAAGACCGCCAACTGGCGCAGCAGGCTGCGTTCCCGCGCGCCGAGCAGCCGCCACGATTGGTCGAAGACGGCGTACATGCTGCGGTGGCGCGGGGCCAGGTCGCGCAGCGGCGTGGTGAACAGGTCGAGGCGCGCGCGCACGGCCTGGGCAATCTCAGCCAGCGACAAGGAGCGCCCCCACCCCGCGGCCAGCTCGATGCCCAGCGGCATCCCCTCCAGCAGCCGGCAGATGGCGGCGATCTCTTCCATTGCGGCGGGCGTTGGCGCAAAGGCGTCGTCGATCTGGCGCATCCGCGCCACAAAGAGGCGCAGGCTGGGATAGTCGGCCAGGGCTGGCAGCGTGCTGCTGGGCGCCGCACCGG
The DNA here is from genome assembly GCA_026645635.1 of Caldilineaceae bacterium. Classification (GTDB taxonomy): domain Bacteria; phylum Chloroflexota; class Anaerolineae; order Caldilineales; family Caldilineaceae; genus Fredericiella. The sequence goes on along the minus strand of JAPKMV010000679.1, from coordinate 1,660 downwards.
GGACAATGGCCGGCGGCGTGGCCAGGCCTTCCAGCGCCAGCAGCCACTCGGCGTGGAGATGCAGGCGCACGCGTGAGGTGACCAGCAGCTTGAGGCCGGGCGCCGCGTGGAGCAGCGGCGACAACTGGGCGGCGCCCTCCACCAGATGCTCGAAGTTGTCGAGTATGAGCAGGGTCTGCCGCGCGCCCAGGAATTCGGCCAGCCGCTCCTGGGCAGCCGCCTGGCTGGCGAGCGGGAGACCGAGGGTGCGCAGGAGCGCGCCGGGCAGTTGCTCAGGCGTCTGCACCGGCGCCAGGTCCACAAACCAGACGCCGCCGGCAAAGTGCGCCGCCTGCTCGTGCGCCGCGACGGTGGCGAGATAGGTCTTGCCCATGCCGCCCGGCCCCAGGATGGTCAGCAGGCGGCAGTCAGGATTGGCCAGATGCTCCGCCACGGCGTTCAGTTCGGCGGTGCGCCCCAAGAAAACCAGCGGGCGCGGCGGCAACTGCACCGGCCCAGGGGTTGAAATTGCCGGTGGGTCGGCGGCAGGCGCCGGCGCGCCAAATTCGCCGGCGCGGATGCGAGCGACCAGCGCCGCAGTGGCCGGCTGCGGCGTCACGCCCAGTTCCTGCTCCAACAGGCGGTGGCAGAACTCGTAGTGGCGCAGTGCGGCGGTGGGCTGGCCGCCCAGGGCCAACTGCAGGATCAACTGCTGGTGGACATCCTCGTTCCACGGCTCCAGCTTGAGCTGCTCGCGCAGCCAGCGGGCCGCCTGACCACAGTCGCCGCGCGTGGCGCAGTCGTCCGCCAGGCGAGCCAGGGCGCGCGCCAGCAACTGGTCGACCCGCTCCGCCGTGACGACCAGCCACTCCTCGAACTGCGGGCTGGCGGGTAGTACAAAACCGTCCATGAACGCGCCCAGGCGCAGCGCCAGTGCAGCCTCGACAGCCGCGGGCGTCACGGTGGGCTGCTGCAGCAGCGCCAGGAAGTCGCGCAGGTCGACCGTGGCGGCGCTGGCCTGGTTGAACTGGAGCGTCGTGGGCGTCACCAGCAGGTAGGGCGGCTGGGCGGCGGAGTCGTCAAGCACTTTGCGCAGGTTGGCGAGGGCATGGCGCAGGTCGCCCAGCGCGGCGCCGGGCGGGCGCTCCGGCCAGAGCAACTCGGCAATGGCGGCGCGCGTGTGTGGACGCCCAGCCTCCGCGGCCAGAAAGGCGAGCAAGGCGCGCACCTTGGCCGACTCGAAGCCGGTGACCGGGTGACCGTCCAGGGCGACCTGAAACGGGCCGAGGAGAGCAATGGACAAATGGGCCATCGAGGGCGCCGTTTCCCGGCGGCGCCGCTTCCCAGCAACCCACGCCTGGGTGCTGTGGAGCAGAAGTAGCTGGCCGGAATTGCACTTCTATTATATGCCGCATTCCGGCGGTGATCAATCCCCAAGAAACTGCCTGGTTGAAGGTCGCGATGGGGGCGAAGATGTTTGGAACACGATAGCCACGAAAGGTGCGAAAGACACGAAAGCGCAGGCGACCTTTCGCGCCTTTCGCACATTTCGCGTCCTTCGCGATCCAAGTTCTTGCGCCACCGGCTTCACGCGCTGAGCACGCGTTTTCCACGCGCCCGCCTGCTACAGTAGACCGCAGGGAGAACAGGCATGAACGGCGAACGGCACTATCTGGCGTAT
>JAPKMV010000678.1 GCA_026645635.1 Caldilineaceae bacterium | reverse complement strand
CTATTTCATCCCTCCAAAGAATGACTCTTGCAGCACCCCGTAATTGATCTCACCCGCGCTGAAGGTGCGGCCGCTGTTGAGGTTGTTGATGTGCAGCACCGCCGGCGAGTGCAGGTCCAGGGGAATCTGGTAGAAGTCGCGACCGGCCTCTTCGTAGATTTCGACAAAGGGGCGGCCGTAGGCGCGCGAGGCGACCGAGACAACTTTGCCGATCACTGCAGCAATCGCAGCGTCGGTCGCATCCACATAAAGCGTGGCGACGCCGCCATAGAGCAGCGAATCGTTGATGCGCCCCATCGCCACGACCTCGTCGCGGATCAGCGGCGGGATCACGCCCAAGCCGTGAGCGTGGCGCACGCAGTTGACGGCAAAGCCCTCCTCCGCCAGACGGTGCAGTGACTGCTCCACGATGCGCGCCGCCACCTGGATCGCGCAGACCAGGCTGGAGTTGGGCGCGACCAGGATGTAGAGGTTCTCCGGCTTGAGCTTGCACGCCGCCGCAATCGTCGTTGCCCAGTCGTCGGTCACCGGCTCGGCGGTCTGGATGGCGATGACGCCTTCGTCGGCGTGGTCGCGGTAGTCGATCAGGTCGAAGTAATGGTCGAGGTTATCGTGATTGAGCGCCCGCGCCGGCCCGGCCAGGATCGGCGCACCGGCGCGCGCCCCTTCCAGCCGCCAGCCGGCGATCTGCGACGCAATGCACGCCAGTTGCGGATGGTCGATCATCACACGCACCGCCGACAGCACGCGGTCGCCGACGGGGAACGGTTCATAGCTCACCTCCGCCAGCCCACCCAGCGTGATCAGCGTGTAGTACTTGCCCGCCAGCCACCCTCCCGGCGCCCGCTGCCCCATGTCGATCACCGTGGCGCCGCAGGCCAGTCGCTTCACCAGCACGCTTAACGCTTCCGGCGCCTCTAAAATGCGTCGCACAATTTTCATCGCTTCACGGTTGATGCTGATCATGGCTCCTCCTGATAGACCGCGGATGGGGCGGATTAGGCGGATTTCCGCGGATTTTTTTTCTGGTACTGATTCAGCTCTGGTCACGAATTACACGAATCCAGACGAATTCTCACGAATCACTGCGCGCGCGAAAAATCCGCGCAAATCCGCCGCATCCGCCAAATCCGCGGTCTATTTTGGCCCCGCTTCCACCACGCCCAACCCACCATCCACTGGAATCAGCGCACCGGTGATGTAGCTGGCTGCATCCGAGGCCAGGAAGGCCACGACGCTGGCGATCTCCTCGGCCTTGCCGAAGCGGTTGAACGGGATGTACTTCGTAAAATTCTCCTCGCCCAGCGCGGAGATGCCGTCGCGCAGCGCCTGGGTGTAGATGAGGCCGGGCGCCACAGCGTTGACGCGGATACTGTGCCGCGCCAGGTCGAGCGCCATCGCCCGCGTCAACGACTCCAGCGCGCCTTTGGTGGCGGCGTAGAGTGTGCGGTTGGTGATCGTCTGCCGCGCCAGGATCGTGCTGATGTGGATGATGCTGCCGCCCACGCCCGCCGCAATCATCTGCTGCGCGGCCAACTGGCTCATCAGGTATGGGCCGCGCACGTTGGCGCCGAACATCAAGTCAAAATCATTGAGCGTGGCGTCGAGAAAATAGGCGCGGTTGATCGCCGAGGCGTTGTGCACGAGCACGCGCACCGGCCCCCACTGGCTGCCCACAGTCTCCAGCATGCGGCGCACGTCGGCTTCGCTGCCGGCGTCGCCCTGCAAGGGAATTGCCTGGCCGCCCGCCGTCGTGATCTCGGCGCTCACCTGCTCCGCACCGGCGCGATCCTCGCGGTAGTTGACGACCACACGCGCGCCGGACGCAGCAAACAACTGCGCCGTCGCCGCGCCGATCCCGCGCGACGCGCCGGTGATGAAGACGGTCTGGCCGGTGAAATCAAAGGTGAAAGTGATCATCGTAGATTGTCTTTCTTGCAATGCGTTCGTCTGCACCGAATCAGCAGCGAATGATGGATGTGCAGAAATTATGCCGGTATTGTCGCGCGTCCGCCTGGGAATGAATTCCCGGCTGATAGCTCAAGTCGGCTCAAGCCGACTGGGGATCTCGTCCAGTCCACTTGAGTGGACTTTGGCTGTCAGCCTCGATTTGAATCGAAGGCGACGCCGGCAACGAGATTACCGGATTATTTTGTGAACGTCCATCAACCATCGGCCACCTGCGCCAACTTCACCTGCACCTCTTGCAAGAACGCCGCCGCGGCCGCGCCGTCGATGAAGCGGTGGTCAAAGGTGAGGCTGAACCAGGCCACCTGCCGCTCCACCAACGCACCGTCCACCAGCGCCGGCTGGCCGCGCACGCGCCCCACCAGCAAAATCGCCCCTTCCGGCGGCCGCGGCAGCGGGAAGCCGCCGTCTACGCCAAACATGCCCAGGTTGCTCACGGTGAAGGTGCCGCCCTCGATGTCGGGCAGCTTGAGCTTGCCGGTGCGGGCGCGCGTTGCCAGATCGTTCGCCGCCGCAGCCAGTTCATCGAGCGATTTCTGGTCGGCGTCGCGGAGCACCGTAACGACCAGGCCATCCGCCGCGGCCACGGCCATGCCTAGGTTGACGGCGTCGAACGTGACAATGTTGTTCTCGACCAGTTCGGCGTTGAGCAGCGGGTGGTTGGGGAGCGTGCGCGCCACGGCGGCGAGGATGTAGGTGTTGAGCGAGTGGCGCTGCTCGCCTGCGGCGGCCCGCGCCGCCTGCACTGCGGTCAGGTCCATCTCCCGCGTCACCTGGCTGAGCGCGCCCCGCTGCACCGACTCGTGCATCGACTTCGCCATCATCTTGCGCAGTTGGCCGAGTGGCCTGGTTTCTTTGACGGCAATGCCGCGATGGGTGGTGCCGGTCGTCATGCGGGTTCTCTGTCCCTAAAGCGGTAGGGTTTTGGGGTATTAGGGTCTTGGGGTGAGTTGCGTGTCTCACCCCAAGACCCTAATACCCCAAAACATCAAGAGTCATCGTCAAAGCGCATCAATCGGCGCGAATCGCCGCTGCCTCTT
>JAPKMV010000677.1 GCA_026645635.1 Caldilineaceae bacterium | reverse complement strand
GGGCAGCCGCGCCGGGTGGCGCCGCGCATAGTCGGCGATGAACGCGGCGGTGCCGTCGCTGCTGCCGCCGTCGCAGATGACCACTTCGTCGGGCCGTCGCGTCTGCGCGGCGAGCGAATCGAGCAGCCGTTCGATGCTGGCGCGCTCGTTGAAGACCGTAGCAATGACAGATACACGCATATCGCCATTGTGCCGCAGAAGGTGCACACACCCAAATGGGGTATAATGTCATCGTCTTTGCATCTTGGCGCCTTTGCATAAGCCAATTTTGCGCGAGCAATACCGGTGGAACACACCTAGAAAGAAGACCCGATCATGGCAGAGCGCGTTTATGTTGCGCTTGACCTGGAAACGACCGGCCTGAGCGCCACCGACGACGCCATCATCGAGATCGGCGCCGTCCGTTTTCAGGGCGACCATGTAGTTGAGCGCTTCGAGACGCTCGTCAACCCGCGGCGACGCATCCCCGCCTTCATCACGCAGATGACCGGCATCAGCAACGAGGATGTGGCCGACGCGCCGGCCCTGGCTGCGGTGGCGCCGGAACTGCTCGCCTTCGTGGGCAGCGACGTGGCCGCGGTGATGGCGCACAATGCCAACTTCGACATCGGCTTTCTGCGCGCGGCGGGTATTCAGTTTCACCGTCCGGTCTACGACACGCTGGAACTGGCGGGCATTCTCGCGCCGGGGCTGCCCAGCTACAGCCTGGGCGAGCTATGCCACACCTTCGGCATCACCATCGACGCTGCCCACCACGCGCTCGACGACGCCGCGGCCAGCGCCGCGGTCTTCGTCGAACTCCAGGCGCGGGCGCGCCAGTTGCCCATCGCCACCCTGCGCGAGCTGCTGGCCAGCGCCGAGCGCACCGACTGGCCCTACACCCACTTTTTCCAGGACGCCCTCGCCGCGGTGCAGCGCCAGCCGGCGGATGTGGCCATGCCCGCCCCGCCCGCTCCGCCCGACCCGCCGGCGCTGCGCACCGGTGACTTGCAGTTGGGTGCGGTGAGCGAAGATGAAGTGGTCGCGTGCTTTACGCTCGATGGGCCGCTGGCGCAGATCATGGGGCCGACCTATGAACTGCGCGACGGCCAGGTGGAGATGGCGCGCCAGGTGATGGCCGCGTTCAACGCCGGCGACCATCTGCTGATCGAGGCCGGCACCGGCACCGGCAAGAGCCTCGCCTATCTGCTGCCCGCCGCGCTCTGGTCGCTGGCCAACCACCAGCGCGTTGTGGTCGCCACCAACACGATCCCGCTGCAAGATCAGCTCATCGCCAAAGACATCCCCCAGGTGCAGCGGCTGCTGGAACAGGCTGGCCGCCCGCCCATTCAAGCCGCACAGCTCAAGGGACGCCAGAACTATCTCTGCCTGCGCCGGCTGAACCTCTGGCGCAGCAGCGGCGCGCTCAACGCACGGGAAATGACCGTGCTGGCGAAAGTGCTGGTCTGGCTGCCGACAACCACCACAGGCGATGTTGCTGAAATCGCGCTCAACTCGCCTGCCGAACGCGCCATCTGGCAGCGCATCTGCTCCGACGCGGCCACCTGCTCGCCGGAACGCTGTCGTCACGGCGGCCCTAGCCCCCTGCGCGACTTCTACCTGGAAGCCCACGCCCAGGCCGAGGCCGCCCATCTGCTCGTCGTCAACCATGCGCTGCTGCTGGCCGACCTGGCCACCGGCGGCCGCGTGCTGCCCACCTATGCGCATCTCGTCGTCGATGAGACGCACCGGCTGGAAGAGACTGCCACCGACCAGCTCACCTATCGCGTCGAATGGCCGGTGGTGCAGAGTGTGCTGCGCCGGCTGGTCGCCGACGGCGATCTGCTCGCCACGCTGCATCGCGCCGCGGCGGACCGCCACCTCAGCGCGCTCCTGGAACTGCTGCCGGAGGTGGCCACTCGCAGCGCGCGCACGGCGCACCGGCTGGAGATCTTCGCCCGCTCGCTCACGCGCTTTGCCAACGAGTATCGCAGCGGGCGCAGCGATGCCGGCTATGCCCACCGCTTCGCCCTCGACGGCAGTGTGCGCAGCCAGCCGCAGTGGAGCCAGTTGGAGGTCGAGTGGGACAGCGCCGGCGCCGTGCTGCGCGACCTGGTGGCGACGCTGACGGATCTGGTCGACCGCCTCGACCGTATGCGCTGGCCCGAAACCGAACCACTCGCCGCCCTGTTTCAGGATGTGCGCACCGTCACCGTCGCGCTGGGCGAACTGGCGCAGACCGTCGACGAAATCGTGCTCGCCCCGGCAGGCCACCATGCGCTGCGTGTGGCGTGGATGGAGGCGACCGACAACAACAACAGCAACAGCGACGTGGTGCTGGCGATTGCGCCGATCACCGTGAGCGAGGTGCTGCAGGCGGGGCTGGTCAACCGCTGCCGCACGGCCATCTTCACCGGCGCCACGCTGCGCACAGGCTCCAGCTTCCGCTACATCCGTGACCGGCTGGGGCTGTGGGATGTGAAGATCGCCACCGTGGAGAGTCCCTTCAACTACAAGCGCGCCGCGCTGCTCTGTCTGCCCGGCGACATGCCGCTGCCCAATCAGCCGCAGTATCAGCAGGCGGTCGAGCAGGCCATCGTCGAGGTGGCCACCGCGGTGGAAGGACGCACGCTGGTGCTCTTCACCAGCTTCCACCAACTGCGCACCACCGCCGACGCGATCCATGACCGGCTGGAGCGCGCCGGGGTCAAGCTGCTCCAGCACGGCCAGGGGAGCCGTCATCGGCTGCTGCGCGACTTCCGCGCCGCGCCTCACGCCGTGCTCCTGGGCACGCGCACCTTCTGGGAAGGGGTCGATCTCCCCGGCGACGAACTCCAGTGCCTGCTGATCGCGCGGCTGCCCTTCGCCGTGCCCGACGACCCGCTGGTGGCCGCGCGCAGCGCCGAGTTCGAGGAGCCGTTCTACGACTACACCGTGCCCGACGCAGTGCTGCGTTTTCGCCAGGGCTTTGGCCGGCTGATCCGCCGCACCACCGACCGCGGCGTCGTCGTGATCTTGGACAGCCGCGTCTGGCGCAA
>JAPKMV010000676.1 GCA_026645635.1 Caldilineaceae bacterium | reverse complement strand
GTGGCTGCAAGATCACTGCCCGACGTGGACCGTGCCGGCGCTGGCGATGATGTCGATGGTGGATCGGCTGGCCGCGGGCGCGCGCGTGCGCGCGCCGGGGCGCAAGGTGGTCGGGCTGCGCAATGTGCGCGTGCATCGCTGGCTGAGCTTCGCCGGCGGCGCGCAGCGGGTCAAGACGTTGGGCCGGCCGGTCGGCAGCGACACCGTGGCCATGCAGTTGCTGGTCTGGGAGGAGGCACAGCGCCGCTTCGCCCTGGTTGCCAGCGGCGACGTGATCGTGACCGAGCACTGGCAGCTTGCGGGGCGTCCGTGGGAACCGCTGGCCGCGGGGACACCCGAACCGAATCCTTACGCGGCCGGTGTGCTGTTCCACGGGCCGGCGTATCAACTGCTCACCGAGCTGCAGATCAGCGACAGCGGCGCGGATTACTGGCTGGACCTGGACGCCAGCGGCGTGCCTGCCGGCGCACTCAACCAGGGCTTGCTCGACGCGGCGACGCACGGCATCCCCCACGACGCGCTCTGGCGCTGGAGTGCGGAGATTCCCGCAGATGTGGCAGCCTACCCCGTGGCGATCACCGACGCCCATTTCTATGGGCCGACGCCGGTCAGCGGGCGCGTACGCTGTGCGGCGCGCTTTGCCGGCTTCCAGGGCAACGACCGCCGCTTCCCCATGATCCGCGTGCAGATCATCACGGGCGACGAGGTCTGGGCGGAGTTCGAGCTGGTGGAGACGATCTTCCCCAAGGGGCCGTTGGGGCAGGCCGAACCGGCGGCGCGGCGGGCGTTCCTGCATGAGCAACGTTTCGTGGCGGGGATGGCGCTTTCCAGCCATGCCGACGGCGTGACAAAGGTGAGCGACGCGATGGTCAAGGCCAGCGACTGGCTGGCGGGCACGGTGGCGTCCCTCTATGCGCCGGAGTTGGCGGGCACGCCGCTAAACAGCGAGCAACTGACGCGGCTTGTAGCGATCAAGGAGCATGTGGCGCGGCGGTGGCAGATTCATCCGGCGCGGCTGGTGATCGCCGATGCGGAGACGCTTTTGACGCAGAGGCGCGGAGACGCAGAGAAGGACGCAGAGGCGAAAGCGCTTGTGGTGACTTCGCCGCGGCTGCCGCTGAACCGTGCGTGGGTGACGGCGCGGCGGGAGGGCGACGCGTGGCAGGTGACGGACGCGGGCGACAGTGGCCCTGCCGGTCTCGACCTGAGCGCGGTGCAACGCTTCTGGCGCGAGCGGGCGAACGCGGGGGGTACGCTGGTCGAGGATTTGACACTGGCGTTGATGCAGCGCTTTGTGCGCCGGGTGGAGATCGTCGATCCGGCGGGCTACGCGGCCTTGCACGGGCGCGGCGTGCTCTACCTGGCCAACCATCAGCTCGACCTGGAATCGGTGCTCTTTGTCTCGATGATCGCGGCGCTGCAAGGCACGGTGACGACGGCGATTGCGCGCCAGGAACTGGGCGAGTCGTGGGTCGGGCCGTACTTCGACATCTGCTTCCAGCATCCGCAGCTCGTCGATCCCCACATGCTGCTGCTCATCGACCGCGCCAGCCCGGAGGCGGTCTTCCAGGCGCTGAGCGATGCAGTGGAGCGCACGCGGACGGCGCACAACTCGCTGCTGGTGCATGTGGAGGGCAAACATGCCGCGGCGGCACGCCAGCCGGTGGAAGTGGTCAGCACGGCGCTGATCGACCTGGCCGTGGGCAAGAGTGTACCGATCGTGCCGGTGCGTTTTGCCGGCGGGCTGCCGGTGACGCAGGTGGACGCGCCGCTGGCTTTTCCGGTGGACTATGGCCAGCAGGACTTCCTGGTCGGCGCGCCGCTGCTGCCGGAGGAACTGACGCCGCTTTCCTCGGCGGAGCGGCGTGTGCGCGTGCTGGCCGCGCTGAATGGCTTCGACGGGCGCTGGCAGCAGGAGACGCCGAATCCGGGCGATACACAGTTTGCCGGTGAAGTGGCGGCGTGGCGCATGGAACGGGGCGTCAGCGAAGTGCAGGCCGCGCTCTATCGCACGCTGGCCGCTGTCCCCGATCCGGGCCACGAGACACAGTGGCTGCTGGACAGGGTGCATGGCAAGCGGCGCAGAGGCCAAGCCCTCGCAGATGAAGTGAAGCAGTGGTTGGGTAATATGGCGCACCAGTTGCTAGGAGTGAACCTCTGATGCTCGATCTCCTTTTCACAGGTTTGCTTGCCATCCAGGCGTTTTCGCATGGCGTGGCGTTCTTTGCTCTCATCGGCGATGCGCGGTCGGACGACAAGCCGGCGCTGCCCGTCCGCTCCTGGCTGCTGCCCGCCCTCTCTCATCGCGCAGCCGCGGGGATTGCCTGCATCTTCTGGCTGCTTGCCACCCTTGGTTTCGCCGCGGCGGCAATTTCGATCTGGGATAGCTTGCCCATCGGTGTGCCGTGGCAGCAACTGGCCGCCGCTGGCGCCGCGGTCTCGACGCTGGGCATTGCACTCTTCTCCGGCATCTGGCCCGGCGCGCCGAACCGCAAACTCTCGAAGACCGACACGATCATTGCCCTGGTTCTCAATGCAGCGCTCTTCGTCTTGTTGTTGTTCGGCTGGCTCTCAGGAACGCCGTTCCGCAGCTGACTTGATTCGGCGGATATCTCTTGCCTTGGTCAGACAAAGCGCAATTCTGCCTTGTCACCGGCAAAAATTGGCGCTTGACAGCACGGAACAAATGTTCTATTATTTGCAAACTTGTCGAACAGGGAAGACGCTCACGTGAGGAGGAAATATGGAACCACAGATTGTCGCCAAACCGGCCTTCACCGTTGTTGGTATGCTGTTGCACACTACGCCAATGTCGCCGGAAATCCCCGCTTTGTGGGACCAATTTGGCCCACGGATGGGCGAGGCGCAACATCTGGCTGAACCGGGAGTAAGCTACGGGCTGATGGGGCGCTTCAACCAGGAAGATGGTAAATTTGATTATATGGCGGGCGAAGCTGTCCTGGCTGCCACCGATCTGCCAGCCGGTATGACCGATTGGGAGGTGCCAGCCAATACCTATGCTGT
>JAPKMV010000675.1 GCA_026645635.1 Caldilineaceae bacterium | reverse complement strand
ACGGAACCGACGCCCAGATCACCGTAAGCGCGGGCGGGGTGATGAGCCTGACGCAGCTTTCCCTGGCCGATGGCGCCAATAGCAGCGCGCTGATGTTCGTGGACGGCATGGAAGCGGACGACAACGGCGACCGCCGCTCAACGGTGGTTGCGCCCCTGCCGCCGGCAGACCCGGAAGTCCGGGCCACCAGCCAGAACCCGGACAACGGTAACTGTGTCGTCGGTCGCAATGGGCGGGGGACGCTGAATGTCTCCAACGGTGCGTTGCTGCGTTGCCGCCAGCTTGCCGTGGGCTTCAACGCGGGCAGCCGCGGCGAGATGAGCATCGACGGCCTCTTCCGTGCTGTCGCCGCCCAGGTGGTGGTGGCGGGACCGCTCCCTGAAGATGGGCGAATGTGCATTGGGCGCGTGCCCCTGTGCGGTGGCTCTGGCGACAATGTGCGTGGCGAGGTGATCCTGGGCGCGGATGGCCAAATGGAAGCCCAAATCGTGGGGATCGGCAACGGTGGGCGGCTGCGGGGCAGTGGCCTACTCATCACTACGGACGGCGTGGTGACATTCGAGGGCGGCAGCATTGCGCCCGGTGTCGTGCAAATCAACCGGATGCAGGCCAGCGGGGACGCCACTCATCAAGTGGGGACGCTGACCATCCAGGGCAACGTCACCATCAGCCCGACCGGTGTCATCACCCTGCACGTGCTCGGCGGGAGTGCGGATTTGCAGGATCAGCTGATGGTGAGCGGCACAGTGCATCTGGGCGGCGACCTGGCGCTCAACTTCGGCAACGGCTACGCGCCCAAACAGGGCGATCAGTTGGCGCTGATCCAGGCGGACACGGTCAACGGTGCGCCGCAGAATGTGGTGATCACCGGGCTGGAGCCGGGCTTCGAGTTCACGCTGGCGGCGCCCGGCGGTGTGTTGACGCTGACTGCCCTCAATGACGGCGTGCCGGCCACCCAGCCCGCGAATCAGCCGGTATTTCTGCCGATGATCCAGCGGCCCGGGTGGTAGGGCAAGGGGCGGGCTTCCTTTCGAGCAGCTACCGGCGCCAACCGAACCACGCCTTGAAGAGCTTCGCCACGGCCGGCGTGAGGCGCGTGCGGTTGTAGGCGTCGGCGACCTTGCGGATCGCTTCCACTTCGGTCGGGTAGGGGTGAATGACGGTGGCTAGATGGCGCAGGCCAAGGCCGCCGGACATGGCGACGGTGATCTCGCTGATCAGTTCACCGGCATGGCGCCCTACGATGGTCGCGCCGAGAATCTTGTCCGTGCCTCGCTTGACATGCACCTTGACAAAGCCGCGCTCTTCGCCGTCGGTGCGGCCGCGGTCGGTTTCGGCAAGCGCATGGACGTAGGTTTCCACCGGGATGCCCGCCTGCTCCGCTTCCCAGCCATACAGGCCAACGTGCGCCACCTCCGGGTCGGTGTAGGTCGCCCAGGGCACGATCAAGTCGCTCAGCTTCTTCTTCGTGCCCGGGAAAAGCGCATTTTGCAGCACCATGCGCGCCGTCGCATCCGCCGTGTGGGTGAACTGGAAGCGGGAGGCGACGTCGCCGGCGGCGTAGATGGCGGGATTGGTCGTGCGCAGCGTATCGTCCACCTCGACCCCGCGCTGGTTGTAGGCGACATTGGCTGCTTCGAGCTGCAGCCCTTCCAGGTTAGGCAGGCGACCGGCGGCGACCAGGATTTCGTCGACGACCAGCGTCTGCGCAGCGCCGTTGAGCGTGTAGGTGATCTGCTTGCCATCGCCGTTGCGCGCCACTGCTGCGATCTCCGCGCCCAACGCCAGCCCGGTGCCCTCCGCCTCGAAGACAGCGCGGAGGACGTTGGCGGCGTCCTCATCCTCGCGCCCCAGCAGGCGCGGGATCACATCGAAGACTGTCACCTGGCTGCCGAAGCGGCGGAAGGCTTGCGCCAGCTCTGCACCAATCGGCCCGGCGCCAATGACCGCCAGCCGCGGGGGCAGCAGGGTGAGATCCCAAACCTTCTCATTGGTCAGGTGACCTGTTTCGGCCAGACCGGGAATCGGCGGTGCGGCCGGCCGTGAGCCAGTCGCGATCACTGCCTTGCTGAAGTGCAGCGTCTGGCCGTCAATCTCGATGGTGTTTCTGCCGGTGAAGTGGGCGTCGCCCAGAAACATGTCGATGCCGAGCTTCGTCACGCGGTGCACCGAGTCGTGTACGCTCAGGTCTGCGCGCACGCGGCGCATACGTTCCATCACCGCGCTGAAATCGACGCGCACCCCGTCCACCTGCACGCCAAACTGGCTCGCCCGCGCAATCTCACCCAACACCTTGGCGGAGCGGATCACCGTTTTGGATGGCACGCAGCCCACGTTGAGGCAGTCGCCGCCCAGCAGATGCCGCTCGATGAGCGCCACCCGGGCGCCCAGCCCCGCAGCGCCGATGGCTGCCACCAATCCGGCCGAACCGCCGCCGATGACGACAAGATTGTATTTGCCGGCGGGCTTGGGGTTCTGCCAGTCGGGCGGATGGACGTTGGCGATCAGTCGCTGGTTGGCGGCGCCGGCTGCGGTTTCCGCTGGGCGATAGCCCTGAAAATAGGTGACGTGCTCCATGTCGTGATCCCTTCGTATCGTCATGCTGTTTCGGCAATCGGTTCGGCAACCGGTTCATCACGCTGCTCGCGGCGCCGGAAGTAGCGCGAAAGCGCAAGGCTCAGCACGAACATAGCCGCCGAGATGGCCAGGAATCGCCACTCCAGCGTCGGCAGCCTGCCGGTCAGGAACATGTCGCTGATTTCGGCAGGCGACAGGGACGCGCCCAGGAGCACGAACGCAATTGTGCCGGGGATCGAGCCGATCACGGTTGCCAACAAGAATGGCCAATAGCTGATTCGCAGAAAGCCCGACAGATAATTCACCAGGTCATAAGGCAGGAAGATGAAGCGCATGATCAGCACTGTCACGAAGCTGTTGTCGCGCATCCGCCGGGCATAACGCTGCATCCAACCGCTGGAGTTCTCATCGTCGAGGACGCCCCGGCCAAAGTAGCGGCCGACAAAGAAGGCG
>JAPKMV010000674.1 GCA_026645635.1 Caldilineaceae bacterium | reverse complement strand
GATGCGCTGGATATAACCGGCCACCGGGCGCCGATTGCCCCAGCGCTGCTCCCGCCAGCTTCCCTCCGCCGCCGGCTCGCGCAGGTGGCTGTGGGCGCCCGGCCCGATGCCCAGGTAATCTTCATTCTGCCAGTAGATCAGGTTGTGACGACAGGCCAGCGCCGGCGTCGTGGCGTCATCATCCGCTGCGGCCCGCCGGCTCCAATTAGAGACTTCATAGTGTGCGTAACCATCCGCCAGCCGCGCCATCGCCCGTTCGTAGTGGTCGGCGGCGAGATCGTCGTCGGGCGCCGGCGTCTTGCCGGTTTCCACCCAGTGATAGAGCGGCGTCTCCGGCTCCACGATCAGGCTGTAGAGGCTCAGATGCTCCGGCGCCAGCGCCAGCGCCTTGGTCAGCGTGTCGTCCCAGGCGGCCAGCGGTTGCTGCGGCAGCCCGAAGATGAAGTCCAGGTTGATGTTGTCGAAACCGGCGGCGCGGGCGGCGTCATAGGCAAGATAGACATCCTCCACGTCATGGATGCGCCCCAGAAAGGCCAGTTCGTCGAGCTGGAAGCTCTGCACCCCCATGCTGAGCCGGTTGACGCCGAGGCGGCGCAGCACGCTGAACTTCTCCCGGTCGACCGTGCCGGGGTTCGCCTCGCAGGTGATCTCCGCGGTCGCGGCCACCTGAAAGTTGGCGTGGATGGCGCCGAAAATCTGTTCGAGCTGCGCGGCGGTGAGCACTGTCGGCGTGCCTCCCCCCACGAAGACGGTTTCCACAGTGCGCGCGGCCAGCGGTGCGCGCCAGCGCGCCATCTCGCCGCAGAGCGCATCCACCAGATCCTGAAACGACGCTTGCAGACCGGCGTAGGTGTTGAAGTCGCAGTAGGGACACTTGCGCTCACAGAATGGGATATGCACATACAGTCCCAACGCCGGCAGTGCGTTCATCGATTTTCCAGGCGGAAACCGTGGCCGCGCACGGTGATGATGTAGCGGAATTCGGCGTCGCACTCCTCGATGCGTTCGCGCAGCCGCCGCACCAGCGCATCGATGGCCTGCTCGCTGACGCCGTCGCTGGCGGCTTCCGGCCAGACGGCCTCGATGATCTGCTCGCGGGTGACGACGCTGCCGCCGGAATTCCACAGTGCCTCGAGCAGGCGATACTGGTGCAGGCTCAGCGGCGGGTCGATGAGGATGCCGTTGGCCCAAACCTGGCGCGTCTCCTTGTCGATGCGCAGGCCGCGGCGGTCGTTGTCCAGCGTCAGCGGCGCGGTCGCGCCCGCATCGACAAAGGCGAGCTTGAAACGCAGCGCGATCTGAATCTCGTCGCCGTCGTTGAGCCGCACCGGCGCGCCCACCACTTCAGCGCCGTTGAGATGCGTGCCATTCTTGCTGTCCAGGTCTTGCAGAAAGTAGGCATCCTCGCGCCAGAAGATTTTGACGTGGGTGCGGCTGACCTGGCGGTCCGGCAGAACGATGTCGCAATCGTCGTTGCGCCCGATCGTCAAGATGGCGCTGCGGTCGAGCGGCCAGCGACGCCCGCTTTCGGCGCCGCGCTGCAAGACCAGCATGGCGCTCTCGCGCGGTTTGGCGCCGCCATCGGCGGTCACTGCTTCTTCTACGATCAACTCTTTGGCCATTGGCTCCTCGCCGTGATGCTCAGCGGTGGGAGATGTCCTGCACATGTTGCCTGGCGCCAGATTGACAGGCCATGCGCCCTACCGCATAATCTCATGAGATTTGGCTGGTCATTGCCAGCGTCTCGTTGCCATTATACCAGAGTTGAGCAGTGGTAAAAATGCTCTGAGTTGGAACAGCCGTGCAAAGTGTACTTGAGCCGGGCGTCGTCCTGCGCAGTCGATACGAGATTCGCGAACTGGTTGGCCAGGGCGGCATGGGCGCGGTCTATAAAGCGGGCGATCTGCGTCTGGAAGGACGCATCTGCGCGGTCAAGGAAGTGTTGCCCGCGCTCTCGGAGACCGCCAGCGAGGACGAACTGGCGCAGATCGCCGAGCAGTTCCGCATCGAGGCGAGCACGCTGGCGCGGCTCGACCATCCCAACCTGCCCAAAGTCTCCGACCATTTTTCCACCCGCGGCCGCGAATATCTGGTGATGGACTTTGTCGAGGGACGCGACCTGTATGAAGTTTTGCAGGAGACGCAGCGCCAGGGACTCATGCTCGACGAGGATCAGGTGTTGGGCTGGGCGACGCAGTTGCTCGACGCGCTGGAGTACATGCACAGCCAGGATCCGCCGGTCATCCACCGCGACATCAAGCCCAGCAACATCAAGCTCACCCCGCGCGGCGCGGTGAAGCTGGTCGATTTCGGCCTGGTCAAAATGATGCAGCCGGACGACAGCCGCACCGTCACCGTGGTGCAGGGCCGCGGCACGGTGGCTTACACGCCGCTGGAACAGTACGGCGGCGATTCCGGCTACACCGACGCGCGCAGCGACCTCTACGCGGTGGGCGCAACGCTCTATCATCTCCTGGGCGGGCAGCCCCCGGTGGACGCCAAGGAGCGCTTTCTGCGGCCCGGCGCGCTGCCTGCGCTGCGCCAGCTCAACCCGGCGGTGACGCCCCGCTGCGAGCGCGCCATTTTCCAGGCGCTGGCCATGCACCCCAACGAACGGCCCGCCACCGCCCGCGACCTGCGCGATCTGCTGCTCAACACGGGGCAGCACACCGCCGCCTTTTCCTCGCAGATGGTGCTGCCGCCCTTGCCGCTCGACCAGCCCGACTGGCTCGACGTGCTGCGCCACAACCGCGTCCTCGTCGGCGTGGCCGCCGCGCTGCTCCTCGTTGCCGTGTTGATGAGTTTGTTTTGAGGGGCGAGGGGCGAGGGGCGCGCCCCCCTTCACAATTCACAATTGACCGTTCACAATTCACAATTTGAGGGGCGAGGGGCGAATCATCTTCACCCTCTCACCCCCTCACCCTCTCCACCATTCACCCCGCCACCGCGGCCGCCTGCCCCATCGCCGCCGCTGAGCTTACCGGCTGGCGGATCGGCTCGCCGCTGATCAGCCCGTCGACGATCTTGCCG
>JAPKMV010000673.1 GCA_026645635.1 Caldilineaceae bacterium | reverse complement strand
CTGTGGCATAGAGCGGCGCCGTGCGGATCTGCTCGACCAGGAAAAGATTCTGCCATTTCTCATCACGCAGCACCCACAGCGACGCTACTGTACGTGGATTCGAGAAGTCATCGCCAGCATAGCTGCCGTTGAAGTTGAGCGGATAAGTGACCATATAGGCTTCCGGCGTGATCATCAACACCCGTATCTCGCCCAGGTCGGGCGGCAGCACGGCGAGCTTCTCGTCCTGAAGCCCGGCCAGCATGGCAGCGCGTTCGGTGTAGGACCCGTCAACGCCGACGCCGAAGTAGTCCGCACCGGTCACGGCGTCCAGCGTTTCCCAGTCGCGGTTGATGTAGAGATCAAACGTGCCAAGTTCCTGCTCGATGGCTTCGACTTTCATCTGTTCGATGTCCGCCGCCTGCTCTGCACCATGCTCCATCCCCGGCATGTCAGCAATGGGGATCATGAGGTGCTCGTAGCCGGTCTCGGAGAACATGACATAGGGGTAGCCGGACATGTGGTCGGTGCTGAAGTGCCCCTCGTCGAAGCCGCCAGGAATCACGAGCATGACGTGGGGCGGCGTATAGACCCACTCTTCGCCTTCCTTCGGCGCCATGAGATTTGGGTCGGTGTTGCTGGCATCGGAGCCGCCCTGGAGCATGTAGGAGAGGCCGACGCGCTCGACATTCTGCGTGTCGCCAATCGACCAGAACGCCTCCATCATGGCGTCGTTGCAGGCCGGGTCGTTGCCCGGCGAGACCAGGCCGTCGGGCCAGCAGGTCCAGCCGTTGGTCCCTTCCTGCACCACAACCATGTCGCCGCCTTCCTGCTCCGGGTAGCCCATGATCGTGGCGTTGAGGGCCACACCCGCCGGCGATGAGCGCATGGTGTTGGCGGTCACCTCGTCCAGGTCGGCCAGCAGTTCATCCGCGGTCGGCACGACCGGAACCATGAGGTGCTCGTAGGGCGTGCCGTCCCACATGATGTACGGTTCATCCTGTTGCGGCTCGCTGGCGTAGTCGCCGGCATCGAAGCCAACCGGCGTGATGATCATGATGTGGGGCGGCGTGCTGATCCACTCCTCGCCTGCGGCTGGTTCCATGGCAAAGGGGTCGGTGTTCGACGGGTCGGAGCCGCCCTGGAGCATGTAGGCGACGCCTGTCCCGCCCATCTCCGGTTCCTCGCCGGCCATCATTGCCAGGTTCCAGGCGTTGAAGACGGCGTCGTAGCAGACCGGGTCGTTGCCCGGCGACGCCGGCCAGTCGTCGTAGCAGGTCCAGCCGTTCGTCCCCTCGCGCAGAACGACGGTGGGCATGCCATCTTCATCCCAGCCCATGATCGTGGCGTCGCGGGCGACCACTGTGGGCGCGGCGCTCTCGGCGTTGGCGATGTGGGCGGCCACATCGTCATGTGCGGCGGGTGCGGCCCGGGCGCTGGGGAAGGCAGCCAGCAGCAAGGCCAGCGTCAGCAGAACTCCAAACCAATTCACTGTGCGGTTCATACGGGTTTCCTCCTGGATGAGAACTTGGGAACAACAGGCTACGCAACGGATTGAGCAACGCCCGGCCTTGTCACGCATCGTCCGCCGGGCCGGGCGGGAGATTGAGTTTCGTCAGCATATAGTCGATCAGCGGGGGCCAGGCGCCGAAGTAGCGCGTCTCACCGGTGAGGACGTGGCGCACCTGGATGCGCACATCCTGCACATCGCGCGCCATCTGCTCCTGCCAGACGCGCACAGTGAACAACTGGGACCGGCTCCAGGGATCGTCGGTGCGGGGTGTGGCGTCCATGCGCACCTCCTTGCACATAGTTTCAGACCGGATAAGCCCTAGGAATCAGGCCGGTGGCGACAACTGTGTGTTGAAGTGTGACAGCGGCGGCGTTCTAAAGGCGTTCTATGCTGTGATCTACCGCACACCGGCCCTGTGTTTTGCGCGCTTTGCAGGCGGCCCAGCTTCAGCTAAGATGGCAACGGCGGCGGATTTGGCAGCGCCGACGCCCAGCCAGTTCCGAATCTTGGCCCACACGTTCAAAGGAGACAAGCGAAACAAAACCCAGGCGCCTCGGCATTGCAGCACCACCGATGAACCCAATCTACGCATTTCACCTCTGCTGTTCCGTCCCCACCTACCACAAAGGAGAATCTTATGTCTACTCGACCTATTTTCATCGCGTGGATGCTTGCGCTGATGCTGGTGCTGACCGGCGCCATGGCCGTCGCAGCACACGACGGCGTCGACCATGGGCCACCGCCCGATTCGACCACCAGCACCGTGGGCGTCCGCAGCGTCGCGGCCCCCTGTGCCGGCGGCCCGACGATTGACGGCTTGTTATTGGACGAGTGCGTCACCCGCACTTTTCCAGTCGGCGGCGACGACAAGACGATCAGAGTCTATTACACCAAAGTGGTGAGCACGACGCAGCGTATGGAAGATGGCGTCAACTACAACTTGCAGCACTGGATCAACAGCGACGCCGAGGCAGAGCAGGTGGCAGCCTGGTTCCAAGATGCCTGGCAGCGCTTCCACACCGATTCCGGCCATCACCTCTACGACACCGGCTGCGACGACACCATCAACGTCCAGATGGAGGATGGCATCGGCTGGTCGGGCATCGCCTACTGGGCCAGTTCCGGCAACTGCCGGATTGGCATCGACTCGCCGATGGTGCGCAACGGCGGCGGCCAGACTACGGTCTACCACGAAGCGCAGCACTACCTGCAGTTCTCCTACGACGACGGCTGCTACGGCTACCTGAAGCCAAACTACCCCGACGACTCGGAGTTTATCGAAGGATACGCCGACCTGGGCGCCGACTCAGTGAATGCCGTCGCGGACGCTGCGGGCTATGGCGGCGCGACCTACAACTCCACCACCTCCATGTACGCCAAGAGCTACGGCAACATCTTCAACAAATACTTCATCGAGCGCCTGGGCACGATCGGCTCCGTCAGCGACGCCTGGCACCGCATCGATGCGCTCTACCATCACTATACGGAGTGCGACGCCCAGAACACCCTCTATGTCCTGGACACCTTGATCCCCAACCTG
>JAPKMV010000672.1 GCA_026645635.1 Caldilineaceae bacterium | reverse complement strand
CCGTCTTCTTGGGACCCGCCGCGCAGCGTGACATCACGCAGGTGCAGCGCACCCGTTTCCTTGACCTCGAACAGGCGGAAAGGCGGCACGCGCGGGACAGGCGCGCGCTCGATGATCGCTCCATTGCCGGCGATGGTGATCGCAACTTGCACGGCGGGCAGCCCGTTGCTGTGCGAGTACTCGCCGATGTTGTCCACCTCGAAGAGTGAGTAGACCGCGCCATTGGCCAGCACGATAGTGTAGGGCGCGCCGCCACGGCCGTCACACTCACCCACCACGGCGCCCTGATTGGCTGCGGCCAGGGCGGTGCGCAGCGTGCACTGGCCGCCAATGGTGCTGAGCGTGGACGTCACCGTGATGACCGTCCCCGCGTCGATCCCGGCCTGGACGGGTCGTGTCTGCACGAGCAGCAACAGCAGCGCCAGGCAGAGCGCGCCCCCCAGGGTGATGCACCGCGCCGCTGACCACCGCACCTTCCCTGCAATTCGCATGGCAACCTCCTGACGCCATCCGGCAAATCAATATGGAGAAAAATAGATGCCACTCGATTGTAGATCAACGGCCGGGGCGGATCATCGGACAAATGGAGGATTGTTTTTCACTGGCCCAGCCAGCCCTGCTGCGCGGCGATGGCCACCGCTGCCGCGCGCGAATCCACGCCCAGCTTGTTGAAGATGCTGGCCAGGTGCGCCTTCACCGTGCGCTCGGTGATGCCCAGCGCGTGGGCGATCTCCTTGTTGCGCTCGCCCCGGGCCGCGGCGCGCAGCACTTCCAGTTCGCGCTCGGTGAGTGCGAACGCAACCGTCGGTGTGGCCGGCGCCGGCTTCAGTGGCGCCGCCAGCACGCGGCTGAGAATCTCCGGCTTCAGCAGCGTTTCCCCCCTGGCGGCCGCCTGGATCGTGGCGAGCAGGGTGGCGCAGTCGGTGTCCTTGAGCAGATAGCCCCGCGCACCAGCTTGCAAGCCCTGCACCATCAGCGCGTCCTCGTTGAAGGTGGTGAGGATCACGATGGCCACTGCGGGAAAGTCGCGGCGCAGATGGCCGATGGCGGTGATGCCGTCCATGCCCGGCATCTGCAAATCCATCAGCACCACGTCGGGCGCCAGCTCGGCAACGCGACGCAGGCATTCGGCGCCGTCGCGCGCCTCCCCCACCACATCAACGCCCTCCACGGTCTCCAGGATCAGCCGCAGCCCCTCGCGCACGATCGCATGGTCGTCGGTGATCAACACTCGAATTGGGTTCATAGGCCTTCATCCATTCAAGAAAAGATAGACCGCGGATTAGGCGGATGGGACGGATTTTCGCGGATGATCTGTGAACAAAATCCGCGCCAATCCGCCTAATCCGTCAAATCCGCGGTCTATTCAGCCCCGGCGTGCGCTTCATCACCCGCCGGCACGACATAGCGCACGGTCGTTCCTTGTCCGGGCGCTGATGCCACGTCCAGGCTGCCGCCGCTCAGCCGGGCGCGCTCGCGCATTCCGATCAGCCCATAGTGGCCGGCCGCGGGCGCGTCCTCTGGGTCGAAGCCGCGGCCGTTGTCGGTCACGGTGAGCACGACCGCGCCGTCGCCGGGCGCCAGGTGCACCGTCACCTGGGTGGCCGCGGCATGGCGGGCGGCGTTGGCCAGCGCCTCGTCCAGCACGGCCAGCAGATGCGCCGCCCCCTCGCCCGCCAATGCGGCCAAGCCAGTGCCCGCGGTCACCTCCGCCGTGCAGGGGATGCCCGTGGCCTGGGCGAAGCGCTCCGCCCGCTCGTGGATGGCTGCGTTCAGGTCGGTGGGCGCAGCGCGCAGGGCGTCGATGGCCGCGCGCGACTCCGCCAGCGTGCTGCGGGCGCGGGCCAGCGCCTGCTCGACGATGGTCGCGGCTCGCTCCGTGCGTCCTGCGGCGAGATGCGCCTTCACCGCCTCCAGTTGCAGCACCAGTCCTGCCACGCCCTGGGCCAGGGTGTCGTGCAGTTCCCGCGCCATGCGCTGGCGTTCGGCCTGCAAGGTGAGCGCCGCGTTCTGTGCAGCGTAGGCCGCGAGCTGTGCGTTGGCGCTCTCCAGCGTCTCGGCCAGTTCCTCCGCCTTCTGGCGCTCGGCCAGTTGCTGGTTGAACATCACCATGAGCAGGACAAGAAAGCCGCCGTTGATCAAAATGCCAGAAAGCGCCGTCAGCAACTGGTCTTGCGGGACCAGCCGCACCAGCAGCAGCGCCAGCAGCCCGCTGTAGAAGATGCCCAGCCAGAGCGCGCGGCGGGTGTTGCCCCACAGCCCCAACGCCTCGCCCACCTGGCTGAGGCAGAGGGTGACGGCGAGGGTGGCGTTGGCGCCACTGCCGTAGGGCAGCAGTGTCAGGGCGACGATCAGCGCCGCCTGCGCCGCAGCGTAGAGCAGCCACCAGCGCCGGCCCGCATAGCGGTGCAGGTTGACCCAGTACAGCCCAATGTGCCCGGCAAAGAGCAGCAGCCCCGGCGCGATCAGCGCGGCGTTGCCGTTGCGCCAGGTCAGCGCCGCATTGGTGAGCGCCATGCCGCCCAGCAGCAGCGTGATGAAGATGTAGAACGGGACGCCGACGAATCTCTCTCTGGCTGGCTCGGTGTGAACGGTGGCTGTGTTCATGGTTTGATTCTACTACAGCCGCGGCGGGCGGGGCATTGTCCATTTGGACAGTGTCCAGATGGACGTGCGGCCATCGATCGGCGGGACGATGCGGCCGCGGCGCCAAGTCGCTATCCTAAAGTCATGGATGATTGAAAGCAAGATCTTTGTGAGTGCTGCTCCGCAGTGGGAAGCGCCAGACTCTCATCCGCAGATTGCGCAGATTTTCGCAGATGGCCGACATTAAATCTGCGCAATCTGCGGATAGTGTTTGCGTCGTTGCGAAAACTACTGGTTTCTATTGTGTCTGAGTTTAGGTGCAAATGCGAATGCCGCTGTCCATGCCGACCAACGTGAATGGGCAGCAAAGTTGAGAAAGGTGTAATCACGATGAACAACAACACGCGGAATTTGCGGTTTGTCTGGCTGGCGCTCTACGCCGGGCTGATCTTC
>JAPKMV010000671.1 GCA_026645635.1 Caldilineaceae bacterium | reverse complement strand
TACGACTGGCCCGAAGTGGTTGCCTTCAACGAACGCTACTTCGCCAACGCCGATGCCGACCACCTCAGCCCGATCATCGACCGCTGTGCGGCGCGCTTCACCCGCGAACTGAATCTGGCGGAGGACGAGCAGGCGGACTTCAAGATCAAGGCCAAGCAGTTCGTCAAGATTTATGCCCAGGTTGCCAGCATCCTGCCCTTCAACCACGTGCCGTGGGAGATGCTCTACTGGTTCCTCAAATTCTTGATCCCCAAACTCGTGATCAAAGGCCCACAGGGCGGCGAACTCGACGCACTGCTGGAAAGCGTCGATCTCTCCACCTACGGGCTGGAGCGGGTGAAACTCAGCCAGCGCATCGTCCTGGACGCATCGCCCAGCGAACTTGAGCCGCAGAATCCCAACCCGCGCAGCGCCTACGGCAGCGACGAACAAAAAGACCCGCTCGATCTGATCGTGCGGGCTTTCAATGAACGCTGGTTTGCCGGCTGGGACGCCACGCCCGCAGAACAGCGGGTCAAGTTCATCAACATTGCCCAGCACATCGCCAACAACCCGGCCTACATCGAGCAGGTGCTCAACAATCAGGACGAGCAGAATCGGCGGCTGGCGATGGAGAAGCTCATCAGTCAGGCGGTCGGGCAAGAGCGAAAACGAGAACTGGATCTCTACAAGCGGTATGCATCAGACCCGGATTTCAAGCGCGCCTTCGATGCGACGGTGATGCGTATTCTGGAACTGGGGTTCGCTGCATAGCGGGATTGGTTTATGTCTGCTCGATGCCGCCGCGCAGATAATGCGCCACCAATAGATCCTCGTTGATCTCCCCGTCGTCCGGGTCCCACACCAGCAGCGCGCCGTCCCAGCCGATCGTGTAGCGCTCACGTGACTCTGGTGCAGCTTCGGCCAGACTCGGCACCCAATGTAGCGGCACAGAAACGATACGGCCATCCTGGAGGTGAATATGCATGTATTTCTCATCGAAGGTCAGGTAATCCGCGCGCGCCTCGGTTGGAAGCACATACTCGCTGCGGCTGTGCGGGACTGAGTACACCTTAGGTTCATTGATCATGTCGACTCCACTGCTCCAACAACTGCGACTGATTCACTTCGACGATATGCAGAATACGAGCCATCGTATGGGGGCTGAAACGCCCGGCACGCGCCACATGCACGGGGTTCAGCCAGATTTTTGCATCGTCGCTGCGCCTGCTCTTGCCTTCGCCGACATGAACGTGCGCAGGTTCGCTGAGATCAGCCAGTACAAAGTAGAATGAGAATCCTTGTTCTCGGTGGACAACTGGACTCACAATCGCGCTCCTTTCTAGGGCCAAGCATGTAGCGTTTGAACAGCCTTGTCTTTGCATCTCTCACGCGCCTACAGTATACTACACCCCAATATTTCAAAGACAGTGCACCGAAGGAGTACCTGCTGCACCGGCGCCAGAGAGATGAGGTCATCGGCTGAGAGCCTCGTCCGCAGCGGAAGCAGGGAAGGTCGTCGGGAAGGTCGGAGCAATCCCGGGTTCGCCCGTTAAAGCGCATGAGTGACACGTGGCCCACTCCAGGTTGGGAGAGGGGCTGCGTGTAAACAAGGTGGTACCGCGAAGCTGCTTCGTCCTTGTGGAGGAAGCGGCTTTTTTGTTGGAATTTTCTGGAGATGACGAGGTGATCCGATGAACGAAACGACGATGCCCAAAGCCTACAGCGCCCGTGAAGTGGAGGAGACGCTCTACGCCTGGTGGGAGGAGCAGGGCTACTTCCGCCCGGAGCAGCAGCTCGCCAGCGGCCTGGCTGACCCGGCGCGCAAGCCCTTTGTCATCCCCATGCCGCCGCCCAACGTCACCGGCGCGCTGCACCTGGGCCACGCC
This sequence comes from Caldilineaceae bacterium, assembly GCA_026645635.1. Lineage (GTDB taxonomy): Bacteria > Chloroflexota > Anaerolineae > Caldilineales > Caldilineaceae > Fredericiella. Next base: position 1,181 of record JAPKMV010000671.1, on the reverse strand, counting down.
ATCACCAGCAGCGTCGAGGACATGCTCACCCGCTACCACCGCATGATCGGCGACCCGACCCTCTGGGTGCCGGGCACGGATCACGCCGGCATCGCCACGCAGAATGTGGTGGAACGCCAGTTGGAGCGCCAGGGCGTCACCCGCCACGCGCTGGGCCGCGCACGCTTCGTGGAAGAGGTGTGGGCGTGGAAAGACGAGTACCACGGCCGCATCACCGCGCAGCAGAAGCGCATGGGCATCTCCTGCGACTGGTCGCGCGAGCGCTTCACCCTGGACGAAGGGCTGAGCGAGGCGGTGCTGGAAGCCTTCATCCAACTCTACAACGAGGGGCTGATCTACAAAGGCAACTATCTAGTCAACTGGTGCCCGCGCTGCATGAGCGCCATCAGCGACCTGGAAGTGGAGTACGAGGAGGTGCAGGGCAAGTTCTACACCTTCTGCTACCCGCTGGCCGACGGCGGCTGCATCCAGGTGAGCACCACGCGGCCGGAGACGGTCCTGGGCGACACCGCGGTGGCCGTGCATCCCGACGACGAGCGCTATCAGCACCTGATCGGCAAGACCGCGCTCGTGCCGATGCTCAACCGCGCCATCCCGGTCATCGCCGACGCCTACGTGGACAAGGAGTTCGGCACCGGCGCGCTCAAGGTGACGCCCGGCCACGACCCCAACGACTACGCGATCGCGCAGCGCCACAACCTGCCCATGCTCAACATCATGCACAACGACGCGACGCTGAACGAGAATGCCGGCCCCTACGCCGGGCTGGACCGCTACACCGCGCGCACCCGGCTCTGGGAGGACATGCGCGCAGCGGGCATGGTGGTGGGCGAGCGCGACCACGCGCACCAGGTCGGCCACTGCCAGCGCTGCAACACTGTCGTGGAACCGCTGCTCAGCGAGCAGTGGTGGGTGAAGATGCAGCCCCTCGCCGAGCCGGCCCTGGCTGCCGTGGCCAACGGCGATGTCCAGATCGTGCCCGAGCGCTTCACGCGCATCTACAACCAGTGGCTGGAAAACATCCGCGACTGGTGCATCTCGCGCCAGCTCTGGTGGGGCCACCGCATCCCCATCTGGTATGGGCCGGACAAGCACGCCTTCGCCGCGCGCAGCGGGGAGGAGGCCGCGGCTGCCGCGCTCGCCCACTATGGCCGCGCCGTGACGCTGGAACAGGACCCGGA
>JAPKMV010000670.1 GCA_026645635.1 Caldilineaceae bacterium | reverse complement strand
GCGGATGCTCTCCAGCGCCATCCCTTCGTCGGACAGATCCAGCCCGCGCAGGTACTTGTGATACATGCCCAGCAGCTCGCAGTCGAGCACGAACTTCTCGTAGCCCGCGGTGAGGCCGCCTTCCAGCCAGCCCGCGGCGTGGAGCACGAAGTTGACCCGCGCCAGGATCGTCGGCAGCATCACCTGCACCGACTCGTAGGCCGCTTGTGCGTCGGCGATCTTGGAACTGGTGAACATGCCGCCGGAGCGGAAGGGCAGCCCGTGCAGCCGGGCGAGCTGCGCACTCACCACCAGCGCGATCTGGCTTTCCGGCGAGCCGAAGACCGGCGCGCCGCTCTGCAGATCCACGTTCGTTTGGAACGCGCCGAAGATCACCGGCGTCCCCGGCTCGATCATCTGCGCCAGCGTGATGCCGGCCAGCGCCTCGGCGTTGAGCTGCGCCAGGGTACCGCCGACCGCCGCGGGCGCCATCGCGCCGGAGAGGATGAAGGGCGTGATGATCATCGCCTGGCGCGCCTTGGCGTAGACCTTGAGCGCGGCCAACATGCGGTCGTCCAGCCGCCGCGGGCTGGAGATGTTGATCAGCGAGAGCAGCGCTGGGTTGACGCGGATCGCGTCGGCGCCGAAGACCAGCTCCGCCAGCGCCACGCTGTCCGCTGCGTTCGGCCCGCTGGTCACCGACCCCATGAAGGGCTTGTCGCTGTACTTGATGTGGCTATAGACCATGTCCAGATGGCGCGTGTGGGTGGGCAGGTCGGTCGGCTCGACGATGGTGCCGCCGGAGTGGTGGATGTAAGGGCTGAGGTAGGCGAGCTTGACGAAGTTCTGGAAGTCGGTGAGTTTGGCTTCGCGGCGGCCGCCGACCAGATCATAGACATAGGGCGGGCCGTAGACCGGCGCAAAGGTGATGTGGTTGCCACCGATCACCACGCTGCGTTCCGGGTTGCGCGCCAGTTGGGTGAACTGCGCCGGCGCCTTGCCGATATACTCCTGGATCAGCTTGCGGTCGAAGAAGACGGTGGACTCCTTGACCACGGCGCCGTGCGCGGCGAGCACCGCCAGCGCCTCCTCGTCGTAGAAGTCGATGCCGATCTCTTCCAGGATCAACATCGACGTGTCGTTGATCTTGTGCAGCGCTGCTTCACTGGCCAGTTCATAGACGGGCAGGTTGTTTACGGGCTGCGCAAGGCTCTGTGTGGCTGCGGCAGTCTGGCGTTCGCGGCGCTGCTCTCGCCGCCGGGCGACGACGCTCTGGTCGGTCATTGCATATCTCTCCAAATTGGTGGAGCCAGGTTAGGATGGTTGGCGCAGCAGGACAAGTTCTGTGCACGCGGGATCGTAGCACGGCGCAGGGAAATGTGCAAAGGCATAGAGAATAATCCCCCCAATCTCTTAATCTCCTAATCTCAGCGTTGAGATTAGGAGATTAAGAGATTAGGGGATTAAGAGATTGGAGATTACCGATCAATCAACGGCAGGAAGACGCGCTTGGCGCCGTCGAGCGGGTCGTAGCCCTGGATGGTGGAGGAGCGCACGGGGCCGTAGACGTTGGTCTTGCCCGTCACTTCCAATTCCACCAGCCAGTACCAGTAGACGCGACCAGGTTTGACCGACGGGTCGAAGTAGCTGTAATCGCCGCCGTTGGTGCCTTTGCCCGGGATCAACTGGGTCGTCACCCGTTCCGCCGTTGTCAGATTGTTGGACGTGTTGCGGTAGAGGTGGAACCCGAAGGTGTCCAACTCCAGCGATGTCGTCCACCAGATCAACATGCCCGGATTCTGGTAGGCCAGGGCGAAGGTGTCGAGCACGATCACCGTAGGCGGCGTCACGCTGACGCTGACACTGTCGGTGTCATCCTCGGTGTCGCCGCTGCCGTCGCTGTCGTTGTCCGGGTTGGTGTCCGGCGTCGAGTCCGCATCAGGCAACACGTTGCCATCTTCGTCGCGGATCACGACAATCTCCGCCCGGTTGATCGCCTCGGTGTTGAGCGCCGCCACCACGCGCAGCACGATCTCGACGTTGACGACGCCGCCCACCGGAATGGGGCCGGGCAGTGTCAGCATGGCCATGCGACCGTCGTTGATCAGCGTCCAGCCGTTGGCATCGATGGGGCTGAGGATCATCCCGGTTGGGATGTAGTCCACCACCACCACGCCGGAGATCGGAATGCTGCTCTGGTTGCGCACGCCGATCACATAGCGCACATCGTCGCCGATGCGCACCTGCACCGGTTGACCATCGGCCAGCCGCTTGAAGAGCGCAGCGTCCACGCGATCCACGAAGAGCCGTGTGATGTCGTGGTCGTCCTCATCCAGCACGCCGCCGTCGTCGATCACATCATCGACCAGCACGTCGTTGCCGTTGATGGCGTCATAGACCGAGTCGATGTCGATGCGGTTCACCCCCTGATTGTCCTGCGCCGCGCGAATCTCGGCGCCGTTCACCTGCCAGAAGGCCGCGTCGCCCACGGTCAGCGTCAGCGTCACCGTGCGCGATTGGCCGGGCTGCAGCGGGCCGGCAATTGTCTGCTGCGGCAGGCCGCTGCTCACATCCCAGCCAGGGTTGAGCGCCTGGACGAAGTTGAAGCCCGCCGGCGTGTAGTCCACAATCTGGATATTGCGCGCTGCAATATCGCCCTGATTGAAGACTTCGATGGTGAAGACGACATTTTCGCCTTCCTTGACGACATCGCTCTGGCCGGCCGCCAGCCGCTTGCGCAGCGCCAGGTCGAACTGGCCCACCTCGACGCTGGCGATGTCATGGTCGTCCTCGTCGTCGAGGCCAGGCAGCAGCTTGGCGTTCTCGTCGATCACGTCGTCCTTCACCGGGCTTTCGTTGTTGAACGCATCCGGCGTCGAGTCCTTGTCCGAACCCGGCGGCATGTTGTCGTTGGCGATCTCCGCCACGTTGAAGACGCGCTGCCCCGCGGTGTTGGACGCCACGCGCAGCACGATCTCCACCGCAGTGGATTGACCCGGAGCGAGCGGCCCGCTGATCACCGTCGTCGGGTTGACGTCCGCCGACCAGCCAGGGTTGGCGCTCGGCTCGTAGACA
>JAPKMV010000066.1 GCA_026645635.1 Caldilineaceae bacterium | reverse complement strand
CCGCTTCGGTCACGGTGCGCGTGCCCAGGTCGAGCAAGGCGCCGGCGGTCATGTCTTCGAAGTAGAGTAAGTCTGTTTGGTGCATTTACTTGTTCCTCTGCTGTTCTGTTATACTCAAGGCCGGAAGTTGTATTGTAGAGCATCCCCCGAGGCTGCATGAAACAGTTAAACCTTTTATCGATGCCCGCTCCAGTGAAGACGACGCGATCCAACATGACCGTCAACCGGCTCGACGCCGCCGACCGCGCCGTGCATGACTGGTATCGCTTCGTCCTTTCATTCCCGCCGCACCTTGTGCGCGATTACCTGGAAAGGTTCGAACTGGCATCTGGCCAGACCATCCTCGACCCGTTTTGCGGCACCGGCACCACGTTGGTCGAAGCCAGGCTGCACGGTCTGCGCGCCATCGGCATCGAAGCGAACGCGCTGGCGCATTTTGCCAGCACGGTGAAGACATCTTGGGCTGTCGATCCGGATGAGATGGTGACTCACGCTGAGGCGGTGGCGGCACTGGCGTTGAGCGAACTGGCCGGCTGGAATGGCGCGCCCTTGCGCTCCCTGGCGAATGAGCCGCAGGCCCTACTTCTGCGCGATTCGATCAGCCCGCTGCCGCTGCACAAGGCGCTGGTGCTGCGCGACGCGCTGCGAACCGCCCATGATTGCCGGTGGCTGGATCATGAGTTGCTGGATCATGAGTTGCTGGCTCTCGCCCATGTGCTGGTGAACGACGCCAGCAACCTGCACTTCGGCCCAGAAGTCGGCGTGCGCAGCGTGAAACGCAGCGATGCGTCGGTGGTCGAGGCGTGGTTGGAGACTGTCTGCCGGATGGCCGACGATGTCCGGCAGCTTCCGCAGGCAATGCCGCCGGCCACAGTCCATCACGCCGATGCCCGCAACATGGGTCAGTTGCTGCGCCCGGTGTCGATCGATGCTGTGTTCACGTCACCGCCCTATCCGAACGAAAAGGACTACACACGCACCACTCGCCTGGAATCGGTCGTCCTCGGCTACGTGAACAGCAAAGCCGAACTGCGGGCGATGAAGCAGGGACTACTGCGCTCGAACACGCGTAACGTCTACAAACATGACGATGACGACGCCTGGGTCGCAGCCTACCCGCAGGTGCTGGCGTTGGCAGACGAGATTGAGCGGCGGCGCAGCGAACTGGGTAAGACCTCCGGCTTCGAGCGGCTCTATGCCCGGGTGACGCGCCTCTATTTTGGCGGGATGGCGCGCCACCTGGCGGAGTTGCGCCCGTTCTTGCGTCCAGGCGCCATGCTTGGCTACGTCGTCGGCGACCAGGCGTCGTTCTTCCAGGTGCTGATTCGCACTGGTGAGTTGCTGGCCGACATTGCGCAATCATTGGGTTATGAGGTTGTGAGCATCGATCTATTCCGTACCCGGCTGGCAACGGCGACGAAGCAGCAGATGCGTGAGGAAGTTGTCGTTCTGCGTTGGCCGAAAAGAGTACGTCGCACCTTGCCGCCAGCCCCCATGACGAGAAACAGGCAGTCAGTGCGAGTGTCGCCCCTCGCCCCTCGCAACTCGCCCCTCCTCTCCAGCTAATTTCTCCGACAAGGAGCACGACAATGGGACCGCTCACAGGCATCACCGTCATCGAATTCGCCGGCATTGGCCCAGGCCCGTTCGCCGGCATGATGCTCGCCGATATGGGCGCGCAGGTCATCCGCATCGAGCGCAAGGCTGCTGGCCGCCGCCCGCTCAGCCTGCTCAACCTTGGCCCCTTCGACGTGTGCAGCCGCGGCCGCCGCTCGGTCGGGCTGGACTTGAAGAAGCCAGCCGGCATCGCCGCCGCGCTGCGGCTGATCGACCGCGCCGACGCGCTGATCGAGGGCTTCCGCCCCGGCGTGATGGAGCGGCTGGGGCTGGGGCCGGATGCGTGCCTGGCGCGCAACCCGCGGCTGGTCTATGGCCGCATGACCGGCTGGGGGCAGAGCGGCCCGCTGGCCCACGCCGCCGGTCATGACCTGACCTACATCGCCCTCAGCGGCGCGCTCCACGCCATCGGGACGCCGGAGCAGCCGCTGCCGCCCCTCAACCTGGTGGGCGATTTCGGCGGCGGCGCCATGATGCTTGCTTACGGCATCGTCTGCGCGCTGCTGGAGCGGGAGCGCTCCGGTCAGGGCCAGGTGATCGACGCGGCGATGAGCGACGGCGCGACGCTGCTCATGGCGATGCTCTACGGCGTCAAGGCGGTGGGGCTGTGGAGCAGCCAACGCCAGGCGAACCTGCTCGATGGCGGCGCGCATTTCTACAGCACCTACGCCTGCGCCGACGGCAAATTCCTGGCGGTCGCGCCCATCGAACCGCAGTTCTACCGCGAACTGCTCCAGTTGCTGGCGGCGGATGACCCTGCGCTGCAAAGTCAGCTCGACATAACGGAGTGGCCGGCGCTGCGCGCACAGTTGGCCGCCATCTTCGTGACGCGGACGCGCGACGAATGGTGCGCGCTGCTGGAAGGTACTGATGCCTGCGTCGCGCCCGTGCTGTCGATGGAAGAAGCGCCGCAGCATCCCCACAACCAGGCGCGGGAGACGTTTGTGACCGTCGACGACGTGATGCAGCCCGCGCCCGCGCCGCGCCTCAGCCGCACCCCGGCGGCGGTGCAAGGTCCGCCGCCGCAGCCGGGTCAGGATACGGTCGCGGTGCTGGCAGATTGGGGATTTTCACAGGAGGAGATAGCCGGGTTGCGGAATGAGGGCGCCATCGAGTAAGATCAGATAAATTCAACGTCAGGCGCCATGCCTGCGGCACCACAAACGATGAAAATCCTTCGCGCCGTTGCGCCTGTGCGTGAGCGATTTTCAGCACAGCCCACTCTCCTGGAGGAATCAATGAGCGTAAAGAAGATCGGTCTGATCGTGGGGCGCGAGTGGAGCTTTCCGCCGGCCTTCATCGAGGAAGTCAACAAGCGCGACGCGGGCGTAATCGCCGAGTACGCCAAACTGGGCGGGACGCGCATGAACGAACCGTGCGAGTACGCCGTACTGATCGACCGCATCAGCCACGAGATCCCGTACTATCGCGCCTACCTCAAGAACGCGATGCTGCAGGGCGCGTACTGCATCAACAACCCCTTCTGGTGGAGCGCGGACGACAAGTTCTTCGGCGCCAGCCTGATCACCAGGATGGGAATCGCGTCACCGAAGACCATCGTGCTGCCCATGAAGTCCTACCCGGAAGGCGTGGTAAGCGAGAGTCTGCGCAACCTCACCTATCCGCTGGACTGGGACGCCATCGTCGGCTATGTGGGGCTGCCGGCGATTCTCAAGGATGCATGGGGCGGCGGCTGGAAAAACGTCTACAAGGTCAACTCTGTGGATGAATTGATCCGCGCTTATGATGAGACGGGCACGCTCTGCATGGTGCTGCAAGAATTCATCGACTTTGACCAGTTTGTGCGCTGCATCTGCGTCGGCCAGACCAACATTATGCCGATCAAGTACGATCCTAAGAACCGCAGATACATCGTGGAGCACGACCACCTGTCGCCGGAACTGGGTGACCGCATCGTGCGCGACGCGCAGGCGATTAACAGTGTCATGGGCTACGACATGAACAGCATCGAATTTGCCGTGCGCGACGGCGTGCCCTATGCCATCGACTTTATGAATCCGGCGCCGGACATGGACATCAACAGCATCACACCCCACTATTTCGAGTGGGCAGTGAAAAGCATGGCCGATTTTGCCATCGAAATGGCGCACTCTCCGCGACCTCAACGCAGTGAGCAACGGTGGGCGCGTTTTGTTGAATGATCGATGGACACACTCCTGGTCTTTGGCAGTGGTCTCGTCGCTGGCGCGGTGTTAGCCTGGGTTGTCATTGAAATCAACGGCCAGTTCAAGAAGAGTCGCGAACTGGACGCGGCAGCCGCCAAAGCGCGCAAGGAGATCACCGAGAAGTCCAAGAAGGCGCGTGACGACAAACGGAAAGCCCGTGCAACGGCTGTACGTTCGGTGCTGTTGAGCATTTTGCTGGGCGCCGTGGCGATCTTTCTGCTGTGGCTTGCGACGATGGTCGTCTTCACCGGGTGACGCTGCGGTCAGCCTGCACGCTGGCGCACGACTTCATACAACAGAATTGCCGTGGAGGCCGACAGATTCAGACTGTCGGCCTCGCCGCGCATAGGGATGAAGACGCGCGCGTCGGCGGCGTCCAGCCAGGTCTGGCTCAAACCGAATGCTTCACTGCCCAGGACGATGGCCGTGGGCGCGGTGTAATCGACGACAGTGTAAGGCACGGCGCCTTCGGGGGTGGCCGCCACGATCTGCACACCTTGCGAACGCAGCCAAATCAGCGTTTCCGCCGAGGTTGCTTCCGCCACGGGTACGGTAAAGAGCGTACCCAGACTCGCACGCACGACGTTAGGGTTGTGCAAATCGACGCCGCCGCAGACGACCACGCCATGCACACCGGCCGCGTCCGCCGTGCGCAGGATGGCGCCCACGTTGCCTGGCTTCTCCGCACCTTCGATCACGGTGAAAAACTGCGGTGACTCCTGGGGCAGATGCGCCAGCGACAGATCGAGGAAGGGGATCACCAGCAGCACGCCGCCGCTCCCCTCGCGCAGCGCCAGCCGGGTGAAGACTTCCGGCGTTACGGTGCACAGACGCGTCTGCCGTGTCGCATCGAGATGTTCCAGCCAGTTGACCACGCCGCGCAGTTCATGACCGACCAGATCATTGCAGACATACGCCTCCACCGGCACGATGCCGTTACGCATGGCGAGCGTCACTTCCCTGACACCCTCGACCACGGTCAAGCGGCGTTCGTTCCGTTCGCTGCGCTTCTCCAGGCGAGCAACGGCTTTGATGCGCGGGTTGTGCGGGCTGGTGAGGTGTTCCATGCGAGTGAGATTGGGCGATTGAGAGATTGTGAGAATAGGTGATTTCAGCGGTTGAGGTAAGGCAGGTAGAGGCCCGGCGCTGGCGCAGTAATCGTCACAGTATGCAGCAGGCGGTTGTAGCCGGTGGCCGCTTCCCAGGTGTCCAGGTTGGCCAGTTGGATGGCGTACTCTGGCCGATTCGCCAACGTTGCGTGCGGGTCGGGGAGGTGCAGCAGCAGTTCGTAGACGCCGGACGGCAAACCCGCCGGCAGCGCAAGGCTGGCGTGAATGCTGTGTGCGCCGGGCAGCCAGCGCCGCGGCTCGACCGGCAGCGGCAGCGGGACGACTGCGCCAGTGCTGTTGTGGCGCAGCAACAGTTCGGCTGGCCGCGGGTTGATCGGCGCCGCAAAACCGGTATTCTCCAGATTGATCCGGATGGCCAACGCACCGCCCGGCGTCGCAGCCACAGGCAGGTCGGCGCTGGTCAGTTGTAGACGATAGCCCAGCCGCCGCTCCATCTCGGCGCGGCAGCCGCCTGTCGTCCAGCCGGCGACCACCGCCGGGTGATAGTCGGTGTTGAGGTAAGTCCAGTGAAATCGTTCCAGTTCGGCTAGGGCCGTGGCGCAGGATGACCGCGGCGGGTTAGGGTTGCACGTTTCGCCGCCCATCGGTGTGAACTGAGTTTCGGCGGCCAGATACGCCTTATCCGCCTCGATCTGTTCTTGCCGAAAAGTGCCGAAGTCAGTGTCGCTGGCCAGGAAGCAATCGTTATGAAAGCCCGTGCGCGCCTGCGCCGTGTTGCTGAACGCGGCAGCAGCGTCGAGTGGTTCGGTGACGCCAAAGAGCCGCTGCTTCGCCTCCACGTAGCGCACGGCCACAGTCAGCCCCGGCGGCAGGATCGCCACCTCATGGTCGATTACCTGGCGGCGCAGCGCGTACATGGCGTCGGAGACCGCCCAGGGCTGCATTGGGTCATCGACAAAGTAGTCGGTGTAGTACCACTCGCCCCAGGTCCCAACAAAGCCGGCTTGCAGCAGGGCGATCACGTTGCTGTTGGCTTGGAGCAGCGGGCGCAGTTGTTCCAGATGCGCGGCGATCTGCGCGGGTGGCGCGTCGCCGAAGGGTGGCTGCTCGCCATTGGCCGTGGGGTCTGCGTCGGTGTAGGCGAAACGGAGCACGCACTTCAAACCGGCCGCGCGCACGGCCGCCAGGTTCGCGGTGATGTGGTCGAGAAAGCTCTGCGGGCTCGGCGCTGCCGTGAGGCCGTCCAGGTAGTGGATGCAGTAGAGCAGGGTGATCTGCTCACCGGTGCGGTAGGCGCGCAGCGCGTCCACGTCATAGGCGACGGGCGCGCTGGCGCGCGTTTCGATGTAGTGGTAGAAGCCGCGCTCCGGGTTGGCGATGGTTGCGGTTGCCGGTGCGTACTCGAAGTGGGTCGAGCGCGGGGACAGCGGCGTCGCCGACGCCAGCAAGATCAGCAGCGCCAGCAGCGCCGCCAGCACGTTCACGCGTCCGCCAGCCAGCGCGCGTAGACGCCGCTGGGCAGCAGCCGCCCACTTTCCTTGCCGGCGCCGCGCTCGGCGACCACCATCTCCGCAGCTTCCACTTTGCCCCGCCGCCCGCTCACCACGATGTCGAGCTGATTCGCCATCGTGATCGGCGTGAAGCCGGGCGTGTGGCAACTGTAGAGCACAAAGAGCGCATCTTTGGCCAGGATGGCGCGGCAGGATTGCAGCAGCGGCACGAGATCGTCTTCGATCTTGAAGACTTCACCCTTTGGCCCGCGGCCAAAGGTGGGCGGGTCGAGGATGATCGCCTGGTAGCTGTTGCCGCGGCGCTCCTCACGCTGGACGAACTTGAGCGCGTCGTCCACCAGCCAGCGGATCGGACGATCCTCCAGGGCGCTGAGTTGGGCGTTCTTGCGCGCCCAATCGACGACGCCCTTGGCCGCATCCACATGCACCAGATGCGCGCCGGCCTGGCTGCACGCCAGGGTGCTGCCGCCGGTGTAGCCGAAGAGGTTGAGCACGTAGAGGTTGCGGCCATTGGTCTGCTCCAGCCGCCGGCGGATTGCGGCGCGCATCCAATCCCAATTGGCCGCCTGCTCCGGGAAGAGACCCATGTGGCCGAAGTTGGTCAGCTTGATGCGCAGGTTCAGGTTGCCGTAGATCAGGTCGAACTCGCGCAGCACCTTCTTGTGAAAGGTCCAGCGCCCGCCGTCCTCGCCGGTGTCGCGGGTGTAGACGCCGTCGGCGCGGCGCCAGTCGGTTTCGTCCAGGCTGGGTTCCCAAACAGCCTGCGGGGCCGGCCGCACCAGCGTGTAGGCGCCGACCGTCTCCAGTTTCTTCATGCGCCCGGTGTCGAGGAGCGCGTATTCGTCATTGGGTTTGCCAACATTGGCTTGGATTGGTGTGGTCATGAAGAGGAGTGTAACACAGGGGAAGGGAGTGGAGCGAATAGATACCGTGTAATCGTTCTGCTGCAAGCGACTGTACTACCAGCCCTTTTGCAGCATCGGTTGGCGCTCCTCAGCGTCGAGCACACTCCGGCACGATTCCCAGTCCAATGCTGCGACCTGGGTGTAACGCAGTTCGAAAGGATGGGACGCAGGTGTCGCATCGATGATGCGTTTTGCCTCGGCGCGTTCGCCCTCTGCTACTTTCACCCAGGCTGTTTCCAATAGCCAAGTTCTCTTTCTCCTGGTTTTGAAGCCCTCCTCAGGCAGCGCCAACCAGATTTGAATCACGGGGGCAGGCGGGTTGTAGCGCTTACTGTAAGGGAACTTCATGCTGGCAACCTGCCGGTGCTGGGCGTGCGCAGCCAAATCTCTTCCACCGGCTGTTCGGTAACCTCGCAGACAAGCACGGGGATGCGCCCGTAGCGCTGGCGGATGCGGCGATAGAGTGCGACGCGATCCAAGTCATGATCGATGACCGCACCATCGTGGACAGCGACCCATGCGCCAAAGTGCGTGCGCACGAGTTCCGGGTGCAGTTTGACATAGGCAGCCAGTTCTTCGTCCAATTGGGCGCGCCACTGCGCTTCCAGATATTGTTCCACAGCGTCGCTGACAATGTCGTCGACTGGACGCGCCTCACGCCGCGACTGTGCGGCGAGTGTTTCGGTCAAATCAGAACGAAGCGTAAGCGCTTGCATTTTGATACATCTCCTTCAATTGCGTAATGCTGCCACTGCCCGGCACAGACCACATGATAGCGTACTTGCCACGGTTTGTCACACCTCTAAAACATCCGTTCTGTCTTCAAGGAGCGGTGCTTCCGCCACGCGCCGGAAAATTCGGGCACAACAGCCTCCGTTGTGGCGCCTGCGGCCTGGTTCTCGGTCAGTGCATAACGCACCGCTTTGCGCCAACCGCGGCCACGACCATCCAGACCATGGCCAGTGGCTGCGAACGCTTGCGCGTGGGCCGCACAGGTCGTGGAGTGATCTCATCAGGGCGCCCCTCTTCGGGTCCGGCCTCATGGCAATTGGTTGGGAAATGTTGCAACGTCGTATACATATTCTAGCGCGGTGGGTGGATAGGACACAAGGAAGCGGCGTGGACACACAGAATCCTTTTGTCGGCGCTGGTGTTTCTCCGCAAACAGTTGTGTCGAGGCAACTTTCCCATTTCGACCAGAAGTGGTTACACTTCCCCAAGTTGCTGATAACCTGACCACATTCCTGCGAAAGCGGACCATCATGATCGACGCTACTGTCCGTCCCACCGGCCTGTCGGAAGAAGAAGCGGCGGCGCGCCTCGCTCGCGGCCAGGGCAACACGCTGCCGCCGGCCACCAATCGCACCTACCTCCAGATTGTGCGCGACAACGTCTTCAACTTTATCAACATCGCCATCTTCCTGTTGGGGGCGGCGCTGGTGGCGGTCGGGCGACCGCTGGACGCGCTGCTCTCCGTGGGCATCATCTTTGTCAACATCATCGTCAGTGTCGTGCAGGAGGTGCGCGCCAAGCGCATCCTCGACCGCGTGGCGCTGCTGACGCGCCCTAAGGCCACGGTGGTGCGCGGCAACGTCGACCGGACGGTGGCGCCGGATGAGGTGGTCGTGGGCGATGTGCTGCGCTTGGGGCTGGGCGACCAGATCATCGTCGACGGTGTGCTGCGCTTTGGCGCGCTGGCGGTGGACGAGTCGCAGCTCACCGGCGAGTCCGATCTGATCGCCAAGAAGCCGGGCGACTCGCTCTTTTCGGGCAGCTTTTGCGTCAGCGGCGGCGGCTACTTTGAGGCGACCGCCGTGGGCGAGCAGAGCATGGCCAACAAGATGACGACCAGCGCCCGCGCCTACCGCCGGGTGCTGACGCCGCTGCAAACGCAGATCAACCTGGCCGTGCGGCTGATCCTCTTTGTCGTGCTCTATTTGCAGGTGCTGCTGGTCGCCAACAGTGTGATCAACGCCGTGCCGCTGCCCGAGGGCGTGGAACGGGCCACGGTGATCGTCAGCCTGGTGCCCAATGGACTCTTTCTCTCTATCGCCATTGCCTACGCCCTGGCCGCCGTGCGCATCGTCAGCTTTGGCGCGCTGATCCAGCAGTCAAACGCCGTGGAGTCACTCAGCAACGTTGACGTGCTCTGTCTCGACAAGACCGGCACGCTTACGACGAATCGACTGCACTGCGACCAGGTCATCTCACTGCAAGGCGCCAGCGTCGAGCTGGAGAAAGTGCTCGGTACGATGGTGGCAAGCACCGCCACGGGCAACAAAACCAGTGAGGCGATTGCGGCGGCCTACAACTTCCCGCCGCAGCGGATTGTCGCAGAGGTTCCGTTCTCTTCCGCGCGCAAGTGGAGCGCCGTCGCCTTCGATGACCGGCTGCGCGGCGTCTACGCCCTGGGCGCGCCGGAATTCTTGCGCCCGTACCTGGCCGACGCGGCAGCCGAGGACGCGCCCGTATGGCAGCAAATTGTCGACCAGAGCCAGGCGCTGCTCGGCCAGGGGTTGCGCGTGCTGTTGGTGGCCTATCACCCCGACCCGGCGCAGTTGCACGTAGATGGCGACGCGCCGCGCCTGCCCGCGGGCATGACCGCGTTAGGGCTGGTCAGCCTGAGCGACGAACTGCGGGCGGAGGCGCGCGAGGTGCTGGCGAGCTTCGCCGACAACGGCGTCCGCCCCAAGATCATCTCCGGCGACAACGCGGAGACGGTGGCTGCGCTGGCGCGCCAGGCGGGACTCGATCACGACATCAAGCTCTACTCTGGCCTCGATCTGGAGGCGATGAGTGATGCGGCCTTTGAGCAGGCCGCGGTGGACGGCGACATTTTCGGGCGTATCACGCCGGAGCAGAAGGAGCGACTGGTGGACGCGCTGCGCCGCCGCGGCCACTATGTCGCCATGATCGGCGACGGCGTCAACGATGTGCTGTCGCTCAAGAAGGCGAATCTGGGCATCGCCATGCACAGCGGCGCGCAGGCCACCCGCGGCGTGGCCGACATCGTGCTGATCAACGATTCCTTCGCTGCGCTGGCGCCCACGGTGGCGGAAGGGCAGCGCATCGTCAATGGCATGCAGGATATTCTCAAGCTCTTCATGACCCGCATCCTGACCATGATGCTCTTGATCATCTCCGCCTGGTCGATCGGCGTCTTTCCCATCAACGTGCGCCAGGGCAGTCTGGTGACGCTCCTGACCGTCGGCATCCCGGTCATCTTGCTGGCGATCTGGGCGCAGCCTGGCTATAGGTATCATCAAACATTGGTCCGGCGGCTGCTCCATTTTGTGTTGCCGGCGTCAATTCTTGCC